>CAZOUM010000026.1:0-39451 GCA_964582985.1 uncultured Pirellulales bacterium
AACCCCTGTCTCCAGGATGAGAACCTGATATCCTAAGCCACTAGACGATGGGGGCGATACTCGTATCTCGTCGCTCGTATCTCGTATCTCGTTTTGGCAAGGGCGAAGCCTTGGCGACGCAATACGCATCACGCTTCACCTGTACTCGCGTTACCCGTACTCGTGCTACTCGTGAAACGGGTACGAGTACCACAGGTGCGAGCACGAGATACGCACGAATAGCGGCGGTCGGATTCGAACCGACGACCCTGGGCTTATGAATCCCATGCTCTAACCAACTGAGCTACGCCGCCGAAAAGGCTGTTTATATGTAATTCGACTGCAATTTACAAAATCTTGCGAGAGATTTCAAGGTTTTTTGGAGATTCTGTGTGTTGACGGTAGTAGCGAAGGGCAGGCACTGTTCGGCCTGAAAGGCAAAGGTATAATTGAGCAAGGTGGTTTTGTCCTCTGCTGAAGGGATTTTTGCATAAATCTCCCAGGTTTACCCGTCATAAAAATACTTGGAGAGTATGCGCTATCCTTCTGATAAGGAAGCGTTCAGGGTATAATTGTGTTAACGTTAACGGAAATTCTGACTGAAAGGGTATTCAAAATGAAATGGAGACTGCTTAAGGGACTATCCTGTGCGGCATCAGTTACTTTCGTGCTGAGTCTGGTTAATATCGCCGCGGCTTCGACAATGTACCTGCAGGGCGGCGGGCCCGATGGAATTATCTCTATCGAGGCAGAGAACTACACGGTTAAGGAAGCCATAGAAGACCACTATTGGGAACTCACAACGGAAAAGGCCGGCTTTTCCGGTAAAGGTGCGATGGCGGCTCTGCCTGATGATGGCGCTAATGAGGATATCGATTACGATGATTCACCTTTTATTGACTATCAGGTCAACTTTTTAAGGACCGGCAGGCATTATATCTGGATACGCGGCTGGGGTATCGGTGGCGGTGACACCTGCCATCTTGACCTTGACCATCGGGAACTCGACAACGGCGAGGAAATTGGTTTTGAGAAAAACCGCTGGAACTGGGCCCATGAGAGCGATGAAGATGATTATGCTTACTTTGACATCAAACAACCTGGTTTGCATACGATAAGTCTTTGTATGCGAGAAGACGGCCTTGTTGTCGATAAGATAGTTCTGACGACTAATCCGGATTACAGGCCTCAGGGTGTCGGTCCTGCTGAAAGCACCGGCGGTGGTGTTATGAGCTTTGCTGTTTCACAAATGAGCAGCCTTGAAACGAAGAAGGAAGTTTCCATTCCAGTAAGCCTTATTTCTTCCGGCAAGGGCAGCTTCTCGGTCGATTATGCTGTTACAGGCGGCACGGCTGGTACTAAAGACTATAAGCTTAAATCCGGTACCCTGAAGTTCAAGGCGGGCGAAAAGCTCAAAACTATCAAACTTGGAATCGTTCAGGACGGGCTCGATGAGGAAGATGAGACCGTAGTAATTAGGCTTTCGAACGCGAAAGGTAAAGATGCCCAAATTGGTTTTGTTAATACGTTCACCTATACGATAGTCGACCCCCGTCCTGTAGTTGAGTTCGCGACTTCATCGAGCGGAGTCACCAGGCAGGAAGGAGGTGTGGACGTATTGGTTAAGCTAACGAGCAGCTACAACAAGGCAATTTCAGTGGATATTTCTGTTGAAGGCAGGTCTGCCGGAAGCGTGGTATTCAAGCCCGGTCAGACGGAGCAGAGCTTTAGGGTGGGGGTAGCGAACCGGATGTCAGGGACGCTGCGACTTGCTCTTACCAATGCTGTTAATGCTAAACTCGGTGAAAAGGTCAGCCATACCGTCCATATTTGCGAGAGGCAGTACAGCAATCTTGGCGGCGCTTTCTACTTTAGATATGGCAGCGGTGAAAGATGGGAAAAATATGCCAAGGTTGGAAAATATGCCGACGCCATGGTGAGAATTGGTGACGGTGATGACAGGCTGGTTTTCTGGCGCGGTTCGAGTTATCTGCCGTTCTTAGATACTGCTGGCGGCAAAAGCTTTGTTGAAGTGCTTGTGCCTCAAAACGGAGACGGTCCGGGGCGGAGATTCGACAATGTCAACAAGCACTCGCACATACGTATCGTCGAAAGTTCGGAGGCCCGCGTGATAGTTGAGTGGAGATATCTGCCTGATTTTGATGAGTCCGACCTCGAGGACTGGACGGAAGAATATTATACGGTATATCCGGACGGGTCGTGCTACAGGTCGATTAAGACCGGAACAGAGACACTTGAGCAGTATCAGGCATCTTCACACGCGAAAGTTCAGCAGCTTCTGCTTACGAAGGAAGGCATCTGTCCAATGCCTAAGTCGTGGGTTAAGCCAATTAAGCTGGCTTTTGATAGAACAGTCCTTAGCAGTTTTAACGATTTGGGATTCGACAGGACCAAAGGCCACTATGCTCTTGAGGCTAAATCAAGCGGTGTTTCCGCTACTATCAGCTTTAAGGTCGCATCCGACATTAGCAACCCGGCCCTGTTTGTTAAAGGCTGGGGTGACGCAGGTGTTAAGATAAGGGTTGACAGCAAAACATTCGATGACTTCAAGATTGGTTACGCTAAGAAGATGGACAATGATGACCTTGTGCTCTGGCTTGGAAGCGAATTCAAGTCGGGCAGCAAGGTTGTTATCGAGCCTGTTGGCGGCAGCGCGCCGGTAGTTCGCAGGCCGATAAAGGACCCGTACAAGGCCAAGGTTCCGCCGTTCCCGGAAAGTTCACTGGACCCGGGACCGTTCGGTGCATTCTATACAAGGCTGAAATACTGGGCCGAGTGGGACAATCCTCGCAGGGTCGGCGATTACGCTGACGTGGTTGTTCAGTTCGAGGATTCGATAGACAGGCTTATTTTCTGGCGAGGCGCTACAAACGTGCCTCACTGGGCCAATGATAAGAATATGTGGTATGAAAACGAGTTCTGCGAACGTCGCGGCGACGACGCGGGTCTGGACAGTCTTTGTGAACCGATGCAGGACCACGACAGCAGGCATTCAAATGTGAGGGTCCTTCAGAGCAGCCCGGCACGTGTGATTGTTCACTGGAGATACCATCCGAGCACGCTTGCCAACAAGATTCCGTTCGTTGACGAAACCAGATGGGGTGATACTGTCGATGAGTATCACTATGTTTACCCGGACGAGACCGCCGTGCGTGACACGACGCTCTACACATCTAAACCTAATGTTTTCAACGAATGGCATGAGGCGATTCCTACTATGGGTCCCGGCCAGATTCCTGAGGACTGCCTTGAGATGCAGGCGTTCTCGATGGCTAATACCAAGGGTGAGGCTATATATTTCAATTTTGAAAAGGCCTTCCCGCCTGACAGTGACTTCAAGGACGGCTACAACATTATCCTGATAGGTATGAAGGGCAAAAGCAAACCGTTCGCTGTTTGCGAATCTTATGGACAGTGGTTCGACCCAATCAGCAGGCCCGGCGATACGAGGTTCAATCACTACGACGATTGGCCGGCATGGCCAAAGAAGTACAGAAGGCAAAATTATGAAAGAAAGCCGGAGAATCAGAACTATCGTGATTTCTGCGAGTTCCTGCCTGCGCATTCTTCACTGATGCACCTTGACTGGGACAACTATGAGGACAATTACGACGGTCCGGTCGTCTGGCTGCGTAAGGTTCTTCTTCACGGTATGACCCGGAACAATGATGTTAAGTCACTGGTCCCGCTTACGAAGTACTGGGAAAACGCTCCGGCGATAAAGGTAACAGGCTATGGTTACAGCGGCGGATACTTCGAGAAGTCTCAAAAGGCTTATCATCTCCAGCGAAGGGTCTGCACGGTCGGCTTTGAGCACCTTGTAAACAAAGATGACGACAGAAATCCCAACAAGGACGCCGAGAAGGTTGATATCCAGGTATATGCGTCGGAGGATTCTCCTATTCTCAATCCGTGTTTCGTAATCAACGGCTGGCCCGAAGGCGGTATCAAGGCCAGGCTTTACATCAATGGCAAAGAGGTCCCCGAAGGCAAGGATTTCAAGCAGGGTATCGAGACCAATTGGGACCAAACCCAATGGGATTCGAAACACTCGCTTGTCGTGTGGGCTCGATGCAGCTCTACGGAGACCATAAACTTTGTGATTGAGCAGGTTAAATAAGTCAGAGTACCCTTTGATGACTCAGACTTGACGCGTTTGGCGGGCGGGATTACAATGCGCCGGTCGGGAAGGGTGGTTTTAATAATCGCCCGCTTAAACAAGTTTCAATTTTTATAAGAATGGAGATAGAGGATGAAGTCCGGCACCTTCCAAAAGAACTCATTTCGTAAATCAGGTTTTATGGTCATGATAATCCTGTTTTCGACAAGTTTTACAGTTAGCTCTTTTGCCCGGAAGATGCCTCCCCCGATAGAGAAGTGCACGGCTGAGCCGGTAAAATATGTCGGCAGCGTTCAAACCGACAAGAGCTTCTACGACGGCGCCCTGCGCCATGTGGTGGGGGCACACCTGTACCAGGCTTTTCGTGCCAATCGCGCCCACCCCTCGGAAGGCGGAGATGTCGGATGGACTTACAACCATCAGCCCTTTCTCGCCTACTGGGGCGGCAAGTTCTATCTTCACCACCTGAGCAATTTGATTGAGGAGCATGACCCGCCGGGACGCACTTTGCTGGAGACTTCCAAGGATGGGCGGAAATGGTCAAACCCCAGGGTGATATTTCCGAAGTATGCTCTGCCGGAAATCAAAAGAGAAAAAGTCCACCTTCCCGAAGGGACCTGGTCAGTTATGCATCAGCGCATGGGCTTTTACGTGGCCCCGAACGGTCGATTGCTGGCGTTGGGTTTTTACAGCTATTGCGCCCATCCGCGTACGTCGCCAAATGCCGGCAACGGGCTGGGACGAGTCGTGCGGGAAATATACAAGGAAGGAACCTTCGGCCCAATTTATTTTATTCGTTACAACCGACACGCCGGCTTCAACGAGAGCAATACCAACTATCCTTTCTATAAAACAAGTAAGGACAAAGGTTTCCTGAAGGCCTGCGAGGCGCTTTTGGCTGATAAACTCATAACCCTGCAGTGGTGGGAAGAGGACCGGGCAAAAGACGGCTTTTATGTCATTGACCCCGGTAATGTCAAGGATGCTTTTCCGTTCCATGCAAACATTACTACATTCAAAGGCGCCGGCAAGGGGCTGTGTTTTTACCATCGCCCGGACGGTGCCGTCGTCGCGCTCTGGAAGAACCAGTGGTCCGCATTGAGTCCGGATGATGGGAAATCCTGGACCGGCATCTCAAAAAATACCTCTCTCAAGACGTGCGGCGCAAAAGTCTGGGGCCAGCGAACTGAAGACGGCAGATACGCCCTTGTTTACAATCACTCCGCGACGCGGGGAAACCGCTATCCCATGGTGGTAATGACCGGCGATGACGGGCACGAGTTTGACAATATGCTTTGTCTGCACGGAGAAGTCCCTCCCCAGCGGTATCAGGGAATTCATCGCAGTCGGGGCCCCCAGTACGTGCGCGGCATCGTTGAAGGCAACGGCAATCCTCGTGGAAAGTATTTGTGGAATACCTACAGTGTCAACAAGGAAGACATTTGGGTCAGCCGCTTAACCGTGCCCATCAAGGGCACTGTTGACAAGCACGTAAATCAGGATTTCGAAAAGGCCAAAACCGAAGCGGACCTTGAGCGGTGGAATCTTTATGTCCCCAAATGGGCGCCAATATCGATAGTGACTGACCCACGGAAGTCCGGCAACAAATGCTTGGAGCTGCGTGATGAAGAGCCATACGACCACGCGATTGCGGGACGTGCTTTCCCGCAAAGTCGCATCGTGACCGTCTGGTTCCGCATCATGCTATCAGAGCTTCCGCAGGGCAGGGTACTGGAGTTCGAGGTCGCTGACCGGCAGGGTAAAAGACCGATGCGGCTGCGTTTTGACAAGCGATGGCTGTATATGGACAGGAAACTGATGGCAATAAACCCCGTACCGGTAACAACGGGCAAATGGTACGACATCGCGCTGAAGTTAGACTGCAGTTCACAGAGTTATGCTCTGGCGGTAAACGGCGATTTGGTCTACAAGGATATCCGGTTTGCTGACAAGGTAGATTCGCTGGAACGGCTGGTCTTTAGAACGGGTCCTTATCGCGGGGACGTCCGCTCGCTGATTGTCGACAGTGAGCCCAGACCGTCCGGCCTGTACACTGAAGACATGCCGGGCGCGGACGAAAAGATTGCTGCGAGCATCATTTTAATCGATGACGTCAAGACAAAAAGAAGGTGAAATGTCTAAAGAGCCGCGGCAGTGTTGCCAGCTTTTGTATATTGGGAGGTCCCAGGTTAATATTCTTTGGAGTTCAGCGTGATGAAAGAAGAGCGAAACAGAATCGACAGAAGGAACTTTTTGAAAAGACAGTGGGGGCTGCGGGGTTGGGCTCTGTTTTTGCTTCAGCGCAAGCAGCGGGCAGCGCAAACAAGCCTAATATAGTTGGTCCGAATGTCCTCCCAAAAGAGCAAAGGCCCGGATACCCGCTGGTGTCGACGAGGCAAGCCGGGATTGCTTCCAAGGCATCGAATACAGAAACAATAGCGGATGTGGAACATCGGCTCCAGACTTCTCTGAAGCGAATGAACACAAATTATATCGACTTGTATTACCTGCACGAGATAGAGGAAACCGACCGTCTGAATAAAGCATCCAGTTCAAAATGTGCCTGCGGATGTGCATACGCTGGGCATAGTTAGTCACTGGGCTAATCATCAACCGGCTCAAACTGGTCTTTGGCCGCACCGCACTCGGGGCAGACCCAGTCGTCCGGCAGGTCTTCGAAAGCAGTGCCGGCTTGTACGCCATTATCAGGGTCGCCCACAGCCGGGTCGTAGATATATCCGCATATAAGACATTTGTATTTCTTCATTTTTATTGCTCCTTCGCTTGTTTGTTGTTTATGTTGTACGTTGATGTATGTTGCGGCGGTTTTAGGCGTTCTGCCATGCTTTATGTCACGGTAGTAGGCGTACGTCATTGGTTCTGCGTTTTCGTCAAGTGTTTCGCAGGCTACAATTTTGGCGATAAATAATGTGTGACTTGCAATGTCAATAGTCTCGGTGACTTCCGCTTCGAGGAAAGCTATGGTGTTGTCCAAGATTATGGGTGCGCCGGTCCGGCCAATCTTGTAATTTATCTGTTTGAATTTGTCTATGTCTCTGCCGGACCTGAATCCGAACCTGCCGATAAAAGACTTCGGCGCTTGTTGGGAGAGAATAGAGACAGTGAAGACTTTGCTATCGGTAATATACTCGTGGGTTAAGCACTCTCTGTTGACACTGACCGCTACCATTGGCGGCTCAGGTGTCAGTTGAAATACGGTATTGACGATGCAGGCGTTGAATCTGCCATTTTTTTTCGAGCTGAGAATACACATACCGTAGCTTAGCTTGAAGAGCGATTCCAAGTCCAGCATTTGTATCTCCTGAGGTACCTTGGGCATTGGCAATTCGTACAGGCCGGCGTAGTGTCAGCTAATTCAGAGCTTTCAACTGTTGGAGCAAGGTGGTGATATGGCTCAGTTCTTCCAGGATAATATTCTCGATTTTTTCTCTACCTGCTCGTTCAGGTACCAGGTCTTTCAGGCCGAGATAGAAAAGGGCTGACTCCTTTTCAGAATTCAGAGCTATCTCGAGAATTTCCTTTACTGTTTCGCTGCCGGTCAGTTCTTTGGATGGGGTTATTTTGCCTTCGTAGCCCCGGGCCTCGGCCATTGCCTGGAGGTACTTTACGGACTGGTTATCAGGGTCGAAGACTATTTCTTCCTTCTCCCACGCGTTGAGTCCTTTTCTGATTTCCTGGTAGGTTTTGAGGTGCCCATCCTCCATAGCAGCCATATCGAGCAGCCTTTGTTTAACCTTCTGGTCGGAAGCTCTTTTTGCTGCATCGCGGTAAAACTTGGCGCCATTTCTTTCGATTTGCTCAGCCATTTCGAGGATTTCGTCTGCGTTAAATGTAGCGGGCATTATTGTTCTCCTTGCGTTGTGGGCGGCGTAAATACGCGCTGTCCCAGTTCCTGGTCAATCATAAACATTCCACCCGGTGCTTTCTCCACCATTTTGAGCTTTTTTACTACTTCGTCAGCGGATGACTCTTCTTCAACCTGCTCGTTGACAAACCACTGCAGGAAGCTGTTGGTTGCATGGTCTTTTTCTTCGATGGCGAGATTCACCAGGTCATTTATCAGTCCTGTCACTTTCTGCTCATGTTTGTAGGCGGCCTCGAAAGCTGCCAGGGGCGATTGCCATTCAGCCGGTGGTTCTTCAATCGATTTCAAGATGACTCTGCCGCCGCGTTCGCTTACGAAATCGTAGATTTTCATTGCGTGGGTGAGCTCTTCCTGCGTTTGGACCCTCATCCAGTTTGCAAAGCCGGGCAGATTTTCAGATTTGAAATAGGCCTCCATCGACAGGTACAGGTAAGCCGAGTACAACTCTGCGTTAATCTGACCATTGAGAGCGTCTTGCATTTTATTGCTTATCATTATTACCCTCCTTTCCACAAGCCGTGAATTGTGCAGTGCTCTTGTGCGGTGACTTGGTCTGCCTGGATGGGGAATAGTGCTTCAGGTACATCGCCTGGATTTAGGAACTGGCGATAGGTTTTGTGGTCGGCAAGGATTTCAATCCACTCGATATAATGTTTCTCTTCCATAGGATGAGGGACGCTGCCGACCTTGACCTTTATTCCGGCATCGGTTTTTTCGATCACTGGGACGTGTTTTTCCTTGCCCTCGTCGGCGGTCTTTGCGGCGAGTTTTTCCATTGGCTGGCCACAGCAAACCAACTCACCGACGCCGGCGTGAAGTACTTCGACAATATTACCACATACCGTACACTTATAGATTTGAAGTTTCTCGGCCATAACTTTTCCCCTTTCGGAATCAGGTAGCTCTGACTTTTTATTTTCAATCTGACGAAAAAATCTGGTTCTAATCGATGATTTTAAGCTCCTTGTGTTTGGCCAGAATTTGGTCGGCGAGCTTGTCCAGGGCTATAAAATCATCGTCTTTAGGATAACCCTTTGCAATTACGGGTTCAAGGATTTCTACTTTTAGGTTTGAGAGCAGGGATGAGAGCTGCTCTACCATTCTGCCGCCCCATCCATAGGAGCCGATGATTGAGGCGAATTTTGTTTTCGGCCTGAGCGCGTTTGCGAGAATGCAGGCGTAGGCAGCCACCGGGTGCGCACCTGTCAAGACCGTTGGAGAGCCAATTACGATTGTAGCAGCATCGACAAGCGAGATAGCCAGTTTGCCGATGTCAGTCATGGTAAGATTGAATTGTCTGACGGTAATGCCTCTTTCAATCAATGCGTCCACAAAATATTCTACCATTTTTCTCGTGCTGTCATGCATTGAGATGTATGGCAGGACCACTTCGTTTTTGACTTTGTCACTGACCCAGTCTTTATAGGCATTGATAATAAACTCGGGCTTGTCATAGATGGGGCCGTGACTTGGTGCGATGATATCTATTTGCAGATTTTTTATTTTTTGGAGGTTCTTTTGTATTGGGGCTCTGAAGGGCATCATTATCTCGGCGTAATATCTCTTTGCCGCTTCGTAGACAGTGGCCTCGTCGTCTACAAACAGGCTGCTTGCTGCAAAGTGAGAGCCGAAGAAATCGCAGGGGAAAAATATTTTGTCCTCCTGCAGGTATGTGCCTATTGTCTCAGGCCAGTGCACCCAGGGGATATAAATGAACTGCAGCGTCTTGTCGCCGAGGGAAAGTGTTTCGCCGTCATCAACAGTGATGAATTTGCTCTCATCTATGTTCAACAGGTCAATGAGCATGGCCTTGCACTTCGGGTTTGTCACGACTTTTGCGTCAGAGTAGAGCATGAGTATGTCAGGTATGGCGCCAGAATGGTCTTGTTCGCCGTGGTGAGCGATGACGTAGTCAATTTTGTCAAGGCCAAGTTTGATGAGATTATCTATCAGGACGGTCGTTTTGGTCGGGTCAACGGTGTCCAGAAGGGCGGTTTTTTCGCTGCCCTTTATCAGATAAGCGTTGTAGCTTGTTCCGTCCGGCAGGGGAATCAGCTCGTCAAACAGCCTCCTGTCCCAGTCAATTGCACCGACGGCATAAACGTTTGGTTTTAGCTGGGTCACTTCTGTAACTCCTTATTTCATAGGTGGTTAGCGTAAAGCCAGTGCCGTTATATCAATTCTTTTGCTGCCTTCAAGACCTCTTCGTAGTCTGGTTCATGTGTTAACTCGTTGACTATCTCTATGTAACGGATAATCCCTTCTCTGTCGACTATGAATACAGCTCGGGCAAGCAAACGCAAGTCTTTTATAAGCACGCCAAAGGCCTGGCCGAACGCTGCACTGCGATGGTCAGAAAACGTAAAAACATTCTTGACATCAGTAGCTATGCACCACCGGTCCTGCGCGAAGGGAAGGTCCATGCTGATAGCGAGTACCACCACATCCTCACCTAAAGCTACGGCTTCTTTGCTGAATCTTCGTGTCATGATATCGCACACTGAAGTATCAAGTGAAGGCAGAGATGAAATGATGCACACCTTGCCCAGAAACGAGGAAAGGGGTACAGGCTGCAAGTCTTTTCCCACCACTTCGCAATCAGGTACGGGCTCGCCAACTTTAAGCTCATCACCTAATAATGTTAAGGGCTTTCCTTTCATACTTACTATTCCGGTCCGCTCTTTCATAGTGCTCTCCTTACAGTATTGTCTCAAGCTGTGTTAATGTTTGTGGCCGCTATGGCTATGCTCACCGAAGTATACAGCGCGAAATTCCGCCAGCAGAGACTTTAGCTTTTCGACGTTGGCCAAGTCTGTTGTCTGCTTTGACTTCATAGAGTAAACAAGTATTTCGTGGAGCAATACGAGTTTGCTAAGGTATTGGTTATAGGCCTTGTCGTCTGTTTTGGCTGTTGGTTTGATTCGCTGGGCCATAAAGTAGTAGGTGACTATACGACTGATTTCGTCGGCGTGTTCTTCTTTGTTTTGGACCCAGCGAACTAACTGGTTGTAGTTTGGTTTTTCCGTCTGCGACAACGACGTTATCATCTTCATTGCTTTTTCGATAGTGGTAATGTGCTCGGCCATCATATCGAAGCGGAGCTGGTCGTTGTATATGCCGCAGGGTATCTGGCAGTGGGAATGCGCGATGGGGGCAAAAACCAGAGCCGATAGCAGGATGGCAGATAAGGCCAGTTTTTTTGCAGTGGCGGTTCTCACTTGAAACCTCCTTTCGCAATAATTTCGGCTTTGAGTAACTTATCCCACAGTTTAATAGTTGGTCGCTTCCAACTCGTAATAACTTTGCGGATGTGCACAGGCAGGGCAGGTGTCGGGCGCTTCCGGGCCTTCGTGTACATAGCCGCAGTTTCTGCAGACCCACCTTACGGGTTTTTCGCGTTTGAAGACGGTGCCGTCGGATATATTTTTGGCCAGAGCTACGTATCTATCTTCGTGACGTTTTTCAGCAACGGCGATGTTTCTGAAGACTTCGGCGATTTCAGGGAAACCTTCTTTGTCTGCGGTTTCTGCGAAGCCGGGATACATTTCGGTCCATTCGTAGTGTTCGCCCGCTGCCGCCGCCTTTAAGTTCTCAAGCGTGCTGCCGATGACGCCGGCTGGAAATGCCGCGGCGATTTCCACTTCGCCGCCTTTTAGGAATTTGAATTCGCGCTTGGCGTGTTCCTTTTCCTGGTTTGCCGTTTCTTCGAAGATGGCGGATATCTGCTGGTATCCTTCTTTTCTGGCCTGGCTGGCAAAATAAGTGTAACGGTTCCTCGCCTGTGATTCACCTGCGAACGCTGTCAATAGATTCTTTTCTGTTTGACTTCCTTTAAGTTTCATAGATAACCTGCCTTTCTTAAAATGATTAATCGCAAAATTCATTTATTGATTGTTTCACTTTTAATCACATTACCGCGCAAATCAATGGTGATGTCTTCGAATGATAATTTTATCCCACTATGAATGACAGCTTCTTCGGCAATGTATGTCAAGCCCGAACAGCATGGCACTTCCATATGAATCACCGTCAGGCTGTTGGGCTTATTTATTTTCAGGATTTGTGCCAGCTTTTCAATATAAAACTCCGGGTCATCCAGCTTCGGACAGCCTACCACGATGCTATGATTTTTCAAGAACTTATTGTGAAAATCGCCCATCGCAAACGGTACGCAATCGGCTACCAAAAGCAAATCAGCATTGGCAAAGTAGGGAGCCTGCGGAGAAACCAGCTTTAACTGGACCGGCCAGTGACTTAGCTGGGATGGAACTGACACGCTCTCAGACTCAGTTGGTTTTGGCTTTTCACGCAGATTCTGGGCCATCATCCCCGGGCACACAAAATCGGCCTGTTCCTGCGAACTTTTCTTTTTAGCGAGATGAGTTTTTGTTGCTTCTTCATCGAACTCAGATGCCTCTCGCTGCTCTACTGTTATCGCATCCTGTGGGCAGTGGCCGATACATGCCCCCAGACCGTCACAATACACTTCACTGACTAATTTTGCCTTGCCGTCAATTATCTCTATGGCGCCTTCCACACAGGCATTGACACATTCGCCACAGCCGTCACATTTTTCCTCGTCAATTTTTACTATGTTCCGCATAACCATTTTGAAATCCTTTATTGACCTGAGCTTTCTGATTGAACTGTCTTGTCATCGGCTTTTTTCATAATGCCCAGGCATTGCTCAGCATATTTACACCACTTGGCACAGCCAAGGTTTATCTTTGGATTAAGTACAATGCGCCCGCATTTTCGGCACTTAAGCTTCGGCTCATCCTTGAAAAACTCCATCTTGTTGTTGCAGCCCGGGCACCGTACTTCAAAAATATCTTCCGGCTTCCAAAATCTCTGGTCTTGTCCAGGACATCTGACCATAATACACCTGTCCACATTCCAGCAAATTGCTTTTAGTTTATGCTCGAATCATCGTCAGCAGCATTTTGAACTTTTCCTCCGCGGAAACAGCATGCGGCACATTGGCCGGCATTATAATAATTTCACCAGCTAAAACTCTTATGTCTTCGCCGCCTATTCTTAACTGAGCCGACCCATCAATAACCTGCACAACTGCATCATAAGGAGCAGTGTGTTCGCTTAGCTTCTGACCCTCATCAAACGCAAATAGAGTAATCGTACCAACCGACTTATCCAGTATCGTTTTACTAACTATCGAATCGGTTGCATACTCTACCAGAGAAGCTAATTCCTGACTTCTTCCCGTACAAGTGTCTAATACCCTTTTGTTTCCCTTACAACTATCCATATCTTAAAACCTCCTTAGCGTTTTCTTGTTTTTCTTTTGCTTTGGGACCTCAGTATTTCCGCCAGCGTAATTCCATCCAGGTAACCGTCTATATACAGTTGAAGGCAAGAAAGCTTGGTATTTATCTCACAATCTGATTCAAATTCGCATCCCTCTCCGCCAAGCAAACATCTGTTTAGCCGAATTCCCCCCTGGAGAACCTTTATAATTTCCATGAGGGTTATCTTTGATGGTTCTCTGCTTAAGGTAAATCCGCCTTTGGGTCCCATACCGCTTTTAACTAATTCAGCCCTGTGAAGCTTCTGTAGTAGCTTACACCCAAGTTGATATGAAAAATGCCCATCACTTGCCAGTTGCCTGGCCGACATTAACTCCTCGTTAAAATGACTCGCGAGATTCGCCATCATACGCAACGCATAATCTGTATTTCTGCGTAATACGTCCATTTTTTGATACCTCTTAAAATCTACTCTGTTGTGTATAAGACTATTATAGTCCTACTTAGGAATTTGTTCAAGAAAAACTTGTTTTTTTAAGGAAAGATTTAATAGAGTGAAAAAACTGCCTTTTTTCGCCGCTCAAGGCTGTTTCCCGAGGCTTTATACCGCCATAATCTCTTCCTCACTTCCTGATGCGAAATAAGGGTTGTTAAATGGCTTGTGAATCACCCTGGCTTTGCCGCCAAATACTGGCTTGAATCAGGGACTAGTTTACCTGCCGACCTATACGAAGATGAAACTGTAGACCTACTTGATTTGGAAAAGTTTGTTGAAGATTGGCTCTGTTACTGCCCTTATGATTGGCCGTTGAAGTAGCAACAATTGCTTGTGTGTATTGGAACTATTATTCAGTTCAAAGTCTAATACACGTTTATATAATTTATTTAATACCAAAGCGCCAGGCTCTACAGGTTTCTATCCACCAAGCACCAAACAGGGTCTTCTTCTGTCGCTTTTAAGGGGATGCCAGTTTCTCCCTTGATGCCTGTCAACATCAGTACAGGTTACTCCTCGCCGGCAATGATGAACTGGCTGATAAATACATTAATGCTGGGGGTTTCCAATGCGGCTTTATGAGCGTTGAAGCGCACACGCCAGCGATGTGGGGCTTCGAGGATTCCATGAGCATACTTGTCATCGTGCCGTATCTCCCAGCGACCGATGACACTACCAGCATACATCCCTTCCGTCGGTCGTTCAATTGCAAACACTCCATCATTGATTTCCACCCCACGTGTGAGCTTGGCGGCAATCTTTTCCACCAAGGCATCAAATTCAGATTTTTCTTCTTTGGTAAATTGCTGCCAGGATTTGTTGTATTCTTTATCGGCACTCCAATTGGCGGACAGTTGAGTTGTTGGAAGAACATTTTGTGCCGTGTCTGTGACATCCCAAATATCGAATTCACCTAGTTCCACCAGCGATTCAAATCCCGGTGGCATGAGTGGAACTTCTAAACGTTCTGTATTTACTGCTGTTTCTTATTCAGCCGTAACACCGTTTTCATCCTTATCTACCTGGGAATGTTTAATAAATATTGAAATTCCGGGGGTACCGGTGTCGAAACTTTTTGGGTTAAATGTATAGTTAACCCACCAAATTGGGAAAGAGTATTTTGAATCAGTTAGCTTCCATTTGCCATATTCACCGTTCGTAAACTCATTGTCGTGGATTTCAAACGTTCCATTTAAGCTGTGAACGCCTGACTTGAGAGCTTCAACAACAGAATTTTTAAGTTTAATAAACTCGTCTTTTTCATTTTGGTTCATACCATCCCATTTTTTGGAATGTTCTTTATCTATGGTCCAGTTTACACAATATATTATTCTTGCATTTGGGTTCATTGTTCGAACATAGCTCGTTACATCTAATACCTCAAAATCTCCGAGAGCCTCAGGCATTACAAAGATTGAAGTAACTTTTTCTGTCAATTGTTCGACAGGTACTTTGAGTTTGTCAAGCTTGCTGTACTTAGCATGATAAGTCAAATAGGAACAGGCAATTGAAAACAAAAAGATGCCCAAATAAATAAGTACTAATTTCACAAAGGTTCGTTTATATTTGAAAGAGCTGTTCATATCACTTTTTACAACAAGAGTTCCCGCTATCTTGTCGTGTAAAGCCTGCCTGCGTTCTGTGAATGCCGCCATAACAAAGCCAATGTTCAGTATTAGCGCCGATAGAATTGTTGCAAAGTGCCTGCCGCTTGCTCGGGCAAAGGACATTCTGTTTCCATTTGTATTAATGACAATGATCCCCATAACCATTTTGCCGAGCGTGGCCTGCTTGTTGGAACTTTGCATCTTTGCAAAGTAAAGCCAATAGATTACCAGTATTAAAAGAATGATTACCAGATTCAAGAAATATGCTAGTACTAAGGGGGCAAATGTTCCAGTCGCCATGCTTGCAAGAAATCCCTCAACCATCAACGCTTTCTCCAGCGCCGTAAGAAGAAAGCCCATAGGCAACAAAACTATTCCATCTATTAGAAGTGCAGCAACTCGCCGCCAAAAGCCGGAATAATCAGAAACGTTGACACGATAGCTTTTTGGTGCCGAGCTCTGTTCCGCTCGTTGCGTGGACCTGCTGAGTTGCTGTTTGCTTATGCTTTCCACATTACCATTAGCCTCTCCCTTGTCAATAATGAGAGCAGGTACTGTTTCTCTTGGTTTTGGATATGCAGTACTTTCATGGTAAGCTTTAATATCTTGAGATTCTTGTTGTTGAGTTGTCTCTGCAAAAGCGATTTTAACAAACAACCGGCCACACGCCACACAAGGACTTTCCTGGCCTTCGAGTTTAGACGGAACGTAAGATATATTTTTGCAATATGGACATTGTACTTTTCCCATTTAAGATTTCCTTTTATTTTGCCCTTTTCAAAAGCCGCCTCCGACATACCCATATACCTCATCACTTTATCTAAGCAACTTTTTTCGTAGTTACAGCTCCTCTCGCCAAAAGAAAGCGGGCTTAGCGTTTTTGGCTTTATCTAAAAGCTCGACATCACCCTTTTTTAAGCTAACAGTTCCATTCCGTTCGACCAGAACAGAATATTCTTGCCCATCTTGTTCAACATCAAGCAGGATCACTTTTCCACCAAATTGCCAACCTATGTCTGCTGCCCTGAACTTCGCTCGTCCTTTATCTGTCCAAGCAAGATCGTCAAACAAAACGTAGACTATCCGGCAATTATCACCAAACTCCTTCTCGAGAATAATCTCTTCTTCCCGTACGTGCGCTAAGTCAGCAGAAGTAATATCACGAAGCGTGTAGCTCTGCTCTCTCAGATTAATAATAACTTCATATCTTTTATCGCTATTAGCTGCGGTATCGGCAGCCATTTGCATTGTTGAGACCAGTTCCTGAGCCTGGGCTGTGAACGTATTCCTTGTGACCGGATTACTATCCACAACTGTGGTGGTTTCGTGAATCGGTTTACTATTTGTAATCGCAGTAATTCCACCCATGGTTAGGGCTGTTGTGGTGATTACAGTAGCGGTGGCGATGCCCAGCTTGGTGCCGGCAGCGCCAATAAGTGTGGCAACAGGGCCGACCTTGATGGAAGCAGCGGTTACGGTGACGGTTGCAGATGAGGCCTCGGCCGGCATGGTTCTCCTGGCGAACGACGCGAGCGCCATCAGCAACCATTTCTTGTCAAAGCCGTATTTAGATAACTGTCGTTTAAGGGAATGTTTAGCCCGAAAGAACAATGCCCTCGCTTGTAGCTCACTACAGCCCATGGTGGAGGCAATTTCGGAGTATGGCATCTGTTGGAAACACCGCAAGGTCAGAATAGTTCTGTGCCTAAACTTCAGTTTGCTCATTGCTTCGAATACTGAATCTGACAATTCATTACGAATCATATGGTTCAGTCTGTTGTCGTAATGTGGTGAGGTAAACCTCGATAGGTCTTCTTTATCAAGTGTCGACATTTGCATCTCCTTTCTACGCTTTCTATCCCTGAATTCGAGTTGAACCTTGCCTAATGCGGTACGATACAGCCAAGCCCAGAAGCGGCTGGCAGACTCAAATTTCAACCTTTTCAGAGATTTAACCATCTCCAACCGGGTCTCCTGCAAAAGGTCTGGAACCAAATTGTAGTCCATCGTAAGCCGATAAATATAAGCAGAAAGATTGGGCTCCACCAGTTCGGTAAGACGGGCCATACTCTTCTCGTCTCCAAGCTGGGCCTGTTTGACAAGCCTAAGATAATCAATAATATTATTGTCGCAACTCATTCCTTCTATATATATAATTCAATAATCGGGGATTTGTTACGTTTTTTTTGGGTGATTCCGAAAAAAATGTAAGTGTCCCTCCCAAAAATTCCGTCTTATTTATCAACAAACACTGCACATATTATCTCACTTAACAGCTTTTTGACAAGGAAGATGAAGTGAGCATCTTTATTCAAAATTATATATGTAACAACTTGGATCCCGTACAACCATTCTACAACCAAAGCCTAAATAGCTCGTAAGAACGCAAGAATTGCAAATCCATAAGGTTCCTAATATAAACAACTTAAAAAATTTACAGAAAAAGGTGAACGTTTTACTTGTCCGATGCTCCTTTCAGGCTGCTATCGAATTGACAATCCGATATCCACAGAAGTTTTTCCAAAGTGACACCATTTGGCCAATTTTTGGCATTTCTCCCACAAAGAAGCTTGACGCGCGATTATGAACCTGTTACTATACAACAACTTAGAAACACTCGGGGCCGTAGCTCAATTGGCTAGAGCATCGGACTGTCGATCCGAAGGTTGTGAGTTCGAGTCTCATCGGCCTCGTTAAATCTTATGAGGAATATCTTGCCAATCGTCGCAAGACCGGCATTTTACCGGCAACATATAACAAAGACCTGCGTATACTTCGTCTCGTGTTTACCTACGCCGTGAGAAAACATTGTTTGAGGGAAAACCCCGCGCTCGGCTTGGATTTTGTGCCCGGTGGGCTGCATTACACCGTCCGGACGCCGGCGGCGGAAACACATAACAAAGTGTATTATTATGAGGTCGGAGGTTATGACTTGAGAATGTATATTCTGGGGGTAGTATTGTTGATGTCGAAATTGCTGAGTTATGGTTTTGTGAACGTATGTTTTGGAAATGTCTGATTAAGGTGAGCTAAGATGTCAGAAGTACGGCTGGTTTTTCGAAAGTTGGCAATGATTATCGTTGGAATCATATTTGTGGTTGGTGTTGGTGACATCCTGGCGGCCATGCCGTCTGAGCGGGGATTTACGAACTCGCTGGGTATGAAGTTCGTGCGTATCGATGCCGGTGAATTCAGGATGGGTGGTTTGCACGATGCACTGCCTGCAGGATTGG
This sequence comes from uncultured Pirellulales bacterium, assembly GCA_964582985.1. Classification (GTDB taxonomy): domain Bacteria; phylum Planctomycetota; class Phycisphaerae; order Sedimentisphaerales; family Anaerobacaceae; genus CAZQYB01. The sequence continues at coordinate 18,607 of CAZOUM010000026.1, forward strand.
CTAATGATGGTTTCATGAGAGACGGCGATGCTGATGAACGGCCCGCGCATAAAGTGACCATCAGCAACCCTTTCTATATGGGCGTGCACGAAGTCACCAACGATCAGTTCGAGCGCTTCGATCCGAGTCACCGTTTTCTTCGGGGCAAGCTGGGTTTTTCAATCGAGAACGACGAGGCCGTGGTTTTCGTGAGTTGGCATGACGCAAAGGCTTTTTGCGATCGGCTCAGTAAAAAGGAAGGTTTGCCTTACCGGCTTCCGACGGAGGCGGAATGGGAATATGCCTGCCGAGCGGGTACGAGGACGGTTTTTCATACGGGGGATTCGCTGCCGAGTGAATTTCATAAAAATGTGGGGACAAGCTGGTATCCCTGTACCAGGCGCGGACGCGGTCGCGAGGAAGTGGTGCCTCTGTATGTCGGAAAGACGCAGCCGAACGCATGGGGGCTTTATGACATGCACGGCAATGTGGAGGAGTGGTGCGAGGATTGGTACGGTGCGTATGAGTCGCAACCACAGGTCGATCCAGTAGGTCGGGCGGATGGTGACTTCAAGGTGACACGAGGGGGCAGTCATTCGACGCAGTTGTATTATCTTCGTTCGGCCAACAGGCTCGGCGTGATACCGGAAGACCGAAGCTGGTTGATAGGTTTCAGGGTAGTGCTGGGAGAGATGCCTGATACACAGGCTCTTGATGTTGCGGAACCGGCTCTTCATCAGCGCAATGTGAGCCAGCGGATACCAGCCGATTTAAAGCAGGGACCCGACCCGGAGAAGCCTTATTTCAAGGGGCCGGTGCGTTTCGTGAACGTGCCGGAAGGTTCAGCCGGGCCAATTTTTTCGAGTCATAATCATGTCCCCAAGATAGTCGCCTGTGCCAACGGGGATATGCTGGCGACCTGGTATACGTGCGTGAATGAGGACGGTCGCGAGCTTGCTACGGCTGCAAGCCGACTTCGGTACGGCAGCGAGCAATGGGAGCAGGCCGACATTTTCTGGAACCAGCCCGACCGCAACGAGCACGCCTGTTCGATGTTCCGAGACGACGACGGGACGCTTTTTCATTTCAATGGTTACTCGACTGCTGCGGCATTCGGTTCTTTGGCGGTCATTTTGCGAAAGTCAACCGATCACGGCAGGACGTGGAGCAAGGCAAAAGTAATAATGCCGGAACACAATATACGCCAGATGCCGGTCGAATCGATATTCAGGACGCAGGACGGACAGATACTGCTTCCCTGTGATGCGGTGACAATCAGTAACGGCGGGACGGCTGTCTATCTAAGCAGCGATGACGGCCTGACGTGGCGTGACACATTGGGGACAATAGCGGGGATACACGCGTGCGTGGCGCAGTTAAACGACGGCAGGCTGTTGGCGTTCGGACGAGGTGACAACATCGAAGGCAAAATGCCGATGAGTATTTCAAGTGACATGGGCAGGACATGGCAGTACAGCAAGAGCGAGTTCCCGCCGAGCGAGGGCGGTCAAAGGCCACTGCTTATCAGGCTCGCGGAAGGGCCACTGCTGTTTGTCTCGTTTACATGCGGCAGGAAGAGTTGGGTATATATGCCCATCAAGGATGCCTCCGGCGGCGAGCGCATGGTGACGGGTATGTTTACCACGTTGTCGTATGACGATGGTAAAACCTGGACCAATCATCGGCTGGTAAGTCACGACGGGCCGGATACGAAGGTAGAGATGATGGACGGCCGAAAGTTCCCGCTCGGATTCAGCAGCGCCGAGCAGGCCGGCTACAACTCCATCTGCCAGGCCGACAACGGTGTCATACACCTGATAACCAGCAGACAACACTACCGGTTCAACTTCAAATGGCTGCAAACCCCACCGCCCGCAGAGCCGGTGACATCGGCGCGCCCGGGCTTACAATAACAAGAGTCGTCCACATCAGCAAAGACGGCGGCAGGACGTGGAGCCATCTGAGCAAGACCGCTGATACCGCCGTTCTTGCGTGAAACCGCGCCAACGGGCTTGATTTTCTTAAAGCCGCATCGTGGATTCAAATTCTTGACGGGCGGTGCATGTTTTTCCGACTAAAAGGGCCTGGCCGCTCGTCTAATAGAGTAGTAAAGTGGGTGCTGAGTGAGCTTATTCAGGTGAAAAGGCGAGGTCAGCAATGTAGCTGCTCACCCACTGTATTGGAGGCCGAATGCGCGTTTCGGTATTGTCGTATTTGTCGGACCTAAGGCCCAAGGACCTGTTTTCATTGAGCGATGAGCAGGCAATGTTGCGGGTTCAAAAGGAAAACGACCCGCGTGCTTTTTCCCTGCTTGTCCGCCGCTGGCAGGGCCGGATTCAACAGCTTTGTGCCCGGCTGACGGGAGATGTACATCGGGGAGAGGACCTGGCGCAGGAGGTTTTTATGCGCGTCTTTGCACATCGAAATGATTACCGGGGCGAGGCCAGCTTCGCCACTTATCTGCGGCGAATCGCGCTCAACGCCTGCTATGACGAGCAACGGCGCCTCAAGCGGCGCAACGAAGGTTCGTTGAAACACAACAACCCGGAAAACACTTTTAACGCCGCTTTGGAGGCATCTACGCTCTCGCCTGAGATGGCCGCAGCCAGGCAGGAACGCGCGGAGTTAGTGCGTAAAGCATTATTCCGGCTGGCTGACCAGTATCGCGAGGTTGTTATTCTTCGTCACTATGAAGGTCTGCGGTTTCGTGAGATTGCCGAGGTGCTCGACGTCCCGCAAGGCACGGTCCAGTCGCGAATGGCAGAGGCCTTAACGCAGCTCGGCCGTTTTCTGAAACCAATTTTGAAAGAAGAAACGCATTAGTGAAATGAAATAGAAAGGGGGTCTTATGAATCATCCGAATCGTGAAGAATGGATGGCTTACCTGTACAAGGAAGTAGGCCGAAAGAGGCAGGCTGAGTTGAAGGAGCATCTAAAACTGTGCTCGCAATGTCAGGCTGATGTCACTGCGTGGCGCAGCGTGATGAAAGAGCTGGACAGGTGGCGATTGCCTGAACGTAGAGGCGTCTCAAAGGTGCGGTGGGACATCAAGTGGGCCGTACGTTGGACGGCTGCGGCGGTGCTGTTGATTTTCGCCGGGTACGCGGTAGGCCGGATTACGGTTGCCGCACCGCCGGACCTGGAGCAGCTCCAGCTCGCGCTGGAGACAACTTTGGAGCCGGCTATCCGCCAAAATGTGATTCGCGAGCTTAATCGGGACTGGCGGCTGGCTCTGGCAAATAGTCACCTTCGGCTAAAAGATGAGCTTAGCGGGCAATTTCGGCGCGAGTTAAATGCGTACACGCTGCACACGTTGGCCGCTTCGAATGCCGTCACGAACGAGCTTTTGACGGGACTGATTGAGGCAATTAACACCGCCCAGGCCCAGGACCGCCGATGGGTCGCGGCTGCCCTTGAGCAGACAGAATTGAATCGATTGCGCGACAGAAGTCAGTTCATAAATGGTTTAGAGACATTAGCGGCCGAGACGGGAGACGAGCTGCTTCGCACGAGGCAGGATTTCGCGGAACTGCTGGTTTATACCCCGCCCAGTGCCGTGGTCCCAAACGAATCTGATAATTGAAAATAATCCAAATGAAAGGAGCGAAAAATGAAAACGTCAGTCCGAACAATTAGTGTTTTTGTGGTTCTCATTTTGGTAACAGGGTCTTTAATTTTGGCCCAAGACACGGCGCGAAAAAGAGACGACGAAGCAGTCCGAAGAGACATTGTGGTGCAGGAAATCAGGCAGGCCAAAGAAAAGGAGAGAGAGCTCGAAGCATTACGCAGACAGCTCAGTAAACAAGAGGAGGATTTTCAAATTCAGAGTATTCAGAAGCTTGGGCTGGGCACGACGTCGCAGCCCGGCGCAGGGAGGGTGCTGGTGATTCCCGCTGCACAGAGTACAGCAGAAGAGCTTCTTACCATCACCGAAGATATGAGTGTTATGTCGTACATCTTTGACGAGAAACTCGGTCGTTCGCGCACAGCTTTAGAGTATTATTCCGCTCTTGGTGACTTTGGCGGGTTCCCCTTTTCACACGGGAGGGAAGCCACACAAAGCATTTATCTGGACGGCTATGGGGCGCTGTTTGTAATGAAGGTGGATTTTCTGCTCTCGCCGCCGGCCAAAGCGGGCGAAGAGGAAAAACCAGAGGAAGGAGTCGACTCGGTCTGGCAGGAGGCAAAACGGAAAATATTTCAGCCGGAAGAAGGTAGCAGATACCAGAGGCGCCGGCCTGTCCGCAAGGCTCACCCGGAGGAAAAATATGACGCTGAGAAGGTTGAAGACCTCAAAAGAAAGCTTATCAAGGCGCTGAAACACGCTGCAAATATACGGAATCTGAAGCCGGACGATCAGGTAATTCTTAGTGTCACCGGAAGGGATGAGCCTGGTAAGGTTGCCACTAAAGTTCAAGTGATTTCAGACAGTGGTCAAATTCTTGTGGTCAAGAGAAGCGGAGACCGCGAAGAAGCCAGAATATACAGCGGCCCAGAGGAAGCAGCCGCATTAGCAAGCCAAATGGGCCATTCCTCACCGACGGTTATGACGATTCGCGCCAAAAAAGCGGATGTGGACGCTTTCTATCAGGGCGAAATGGATTTTGACAAATTCCGCCGAAAGGTGCAGATTTTCACACATTGAGAGGACTTTGATTGTCCAAGCACCGATTCTTGCCCATCATTGGCGTGGGGATGCCCTTGGAACGCCTTTTGGTAGCGCCGAGGTTTTGATTTGACGGGGGCAAGGATTTCGGTTACCTTCCTGGTTTTATATGTAGCTGGAGTCTATTATGCCCTATACAGCGGTAGCTATACCTTACACAGCCATAACCATAATTTTCATCGTGCTTGCGACCGGGGTCGGTGCCTTTGTCAGGAGAAGAACCAGGGATAAATGCCTGAAAGACTTCCGCGGTAATATGGTGACGCTCGAAAACACGGCCGGCAAAACAATCTGGGGCAGGTTGAACGTGCAAAGTACCGGCCTCGAATTCGTTTATTCCACCAGGCACAAAGACAAAAAAGGACACGATGAGACCAGCTACATTCTATACAAACACGAGTATCCCAACATCGCGGCCTTGGTACGATATCACGACCAGTTAAGTGAAACCAACAAGAAAGCGAGGGAGAAAGAATTGGAAAGAACGTACCATCCAACATTCTTGAGAAGGCTCAAGAGAAAAATACAAAATGTGTTCAAAACCGTAAGAGACTCTGTGATGGAGGTTGTGAACCTGTTAATAAGTCAGGCCAAGAAGGCCACTCCTGCCGGGACGATGCTCACTTCTCAGGACAAATATGTCTCCCGGATGAAGCAGGAATTAATGGGCTCGGTGGGGACTTCTTATGAGCCTTTGTTGGAAAGATATATCGGCCGGAAGGTCGTACTTGAGCTCATCAAAGGCGACAAGATATTTGAGCGCTCAGGTGTGTTGAAGGACTACACAGCAGAGTTTATCGAAATTATGGACATCGATTATAAAGCGCAAGAAGGCGAACCGGCGAGAAAGGCAGATATTGTCGTTTTTCGCAAATACGGCTTGGTTCGGCATCTCGGAGAATAGCTCCTGGCAAAAAATGCTGAATATGGGACGTTCTCCGGCAAAACCAGCGTAGATTAAAAGCGACGCGTCCGCTTGTCCGATGGAAAAAGGGGAACCAACTCTTGCATACATTTGTCAAAATGTATAGAATATTGCGCAAAAGTGCCGTACGTTGGCAGCGTAAATCACGTTTAGGCAATTTTTAAGGAGATTGTTATGGTCACAAGAAAGTATGTAAGAATTGTAATCTTGCTTGCCTGCGGAATTGCTTTGGTCCTGGCAGCCAGCGGCTGCAAGAAGAAAGGCGAGGAAGCGAAAGAAAAAGGACCAACGGAGGGGCCGACTGTGGAGAAGGGACCGACTGTGGAGAAGGGACCGACCGTTGACCCACTGGTAGAGAAGGGAATTGCTGAGCGTACTGGAAAAACTTTTGTGATTGAGCCCATGGTAGGTATCGGCAAGGTCAGCTTTGGTATGACGGTCGAAGAAATGAAGAAGATTCTCGCCGAGCCACAGAGAACGAGAGGCCCTGTCCACGAATATCGCGATTCCGGCTTTGCTATCTTCACCATAAAAGATAATACTGTTACGATGATAGTGTGCGGTGATAGACACCGCGCGGATTCCCCATTGGTGAAAGACTGCAGGTGTCGGACCAAAAAAGGTATCCGTATGGGTTCAAGCAAGAAAGACATCATAAAAGCTTACGGCGAGCCTTCTTCGGCGCAGCCGACGCGCGACAATGCTGTTATGCTCAGCTATGACCAGCTTAACTCGGACTTTATGCTGAGGGACGACAAAGTCACTTATATGGTGTTCAGAGCCGAGACGTTTAGATTGCCAAGAATGCCGATGCCGAGGAACAGACAAAGACAGTAGCGCTCAAAATAAAATTCCGGATATATCGGCCGGGCTGACATGCAGACCGAAGCCCGCGAAGCCGGCAATGATACCCGAACAATGTGACCATAAAAGGGGAGGTGAAAAACCTGCAGTTGAAAGTCGCACTATGGCCACCGTGAGGTAACGAACGTATGCAAATAAGATTAAGGTTTTTAGGTGCGGCTCAGAATGTTACCGGTTCTCGACATCTGCTTGAAGTTAACGGTGCCAGGATTCTTGTGGACTGCGGACTCTATCAGGAACGCCAGTTCAGGTCAAGAAACTGGGACCCACTTCCAATACAAGCCGAGAGTATAAACGCCGTGCTTCTAACTCATGCCCATTTAGACCACTGCGGCTTTTTGCCGAAGCTGGTTCGCGAGGGATTTAAAGGCAGGATATACTGTAACGCCGCCACCGCGGAGATTGCCAAGATTATATTGTTGGATGCCGCGCACCTTCAGGAGGAAGACGCCGAGTATAAGCGCAGAAGGCACGAACGAGAAGGTCGGAAAGGGCCGTATCCGGAAGTGCCGCTTTATACCACCGCTGATGCCGAGGCCTGCTTCCCTCTTTTCTCGCCCGTGAAATACAGAAAAGCAGTACAGCTTGGAAATGGGGTGGAAGCGACTTTCTACGATGCCGGTCATATCCTTGGCTCTTCCATAATAAGGGCCAAGGTACGCCAGGACGGACAGGAAAGGATTATTTTGTTCTCCGGTGACATCGGCCGGCCTGACAGACCTATCGTATGCGACCCTACCGTTTTTGGCAGGGCTGACTATGTTCTCATAGAGTCTACCTACGGCGATAGAGTGCATAAGGATACCGAGGACATAAAGAAGTTAATTGGTAAGGTGATAAATTCCACAAAGAAAGCCGGCGGTAATATTATCGTTCCGAGCTTCGCACTTGAACGGTCGCAGGAGGTCTTATATTACATAAATGAATTACTACTCGAAAATACTGTACCCCGCCTGATGGTTTTCTTAGACAGCCCGATGGCTGCAAAGGTTACTGAAGTCTTTCAACACCACCCAGAGTTGTTTGACGAGGAGATGACCGAATTTATCAAACAACACGAATCGCCCTTTAATCTGCCCGGCTTGAAAGTGGTCGGCTCTGCCGAGGAGTCAAAGGCAATCAACCATATAAGGGGAACGGTTATGGTCATAGCCGGTTCCGGCATGTGCACCGGCGGCAGAATAAAGCATCATCTGGTCAACAATATTACCCGGCCGCAAAGCACAATAATGTTCGTCGGATACCAGGCACTTGGTACCCTGGGCAGACAAATCGTTGACGGTGCGAAAAAAGTCAGGATACTCGGCCAAAAGTATAAGGTCAAAGCGAAAGTCGTGCGGGTACACGGCTTTTCTGCTCACGCCGACAGGGATGAACTGCTTGACTGGTTAAGAGAATTGGATGCCGCTCCCAGAAGGGTCTTTGTCGTGCACGGCGAAGCCGATAGCGCAAAGGCCTTTGGCAATTACGTCCGCGAGAAAACAGGCTGGCAGGTGAATGTCCCGGCCTATCAAGATGAAGCGCTCCTCGATTAGTCTCCGCGAAGCCCGCGCAGAATGTGCCGGTAAGCCCCACAGTCGCCTTTTTGATAGTCTCTACCAAATGCCATACGTCTATTCCTTTTGCCTAATGGGGCTTGCGTCTCCTCCGTGACTTCTGCCGGCTTTCACGGTCTTGTTTGCTTCTACTTGGCCAAAACCTGGCGAATCCGGTCGTCCATCGCCTTCTGGTCATTCGTGAAACTGTTCAGACCCGCCAGATTCATCAGGCTGTCCAGACCAATCGACCTATCCGCAAGGGCATCGCGCCAGTTCTCAAGTCGCGGAATCTTGCCTTCTGCCGTGCTGGTCGCAATCTGGGAATCGCTCCAGCGGACCATCACATCGCCGCAGTTATGGTCCTTGAAGAAATCAATGAGGTCATCAGGTGTAAAATTGTCGAGGTTCTCCTTCTCGAGTGCATTGACACAGGCGATAAGTTCGTCGTCAATCTCCCAAAGCGTGCCCAACCGTATCGCACGAGGGTCTACGTCTTTATTCAAACCCGGCCTGTAGTCCATAGTGGTTTTGTCGGTAACTTGGTCCACGTCAATACCCATAGAAAGGAATTCGCCGGCCACCTTCGGCGGTATTGTCATCACATCAATCCCTGCCAAATCGCGCACCTGTCCTCCCCCGCGAAAGCTGGCGCCTATCTGTTTCGTCGCAGACCCCATCTTACCGGGAAACGCTGTCAGCTTCATTTCGCGCAGTTCTCGAACGGCAGCCTGTGAGGCCAGCGTGGCCTTTTCTCCCACATAGGTGCCGTCACCAAGCTCGTTGCTCACCACGAAACTGTTCAGCCGGCCCATAAAGACATTCACGTATGCCGGTCGGCCTATTCTCGCAATAACATAGTTCTGACGCCCAGAGAAGCCGAGCGTATGGTTGACGGGAATGCCCTCCGTCGAGACTCTGCGCGTGGCTAAAAGCCCGGCCGGCGTAAAGGGAATCTTTACGATAAATCGCTCCGGACAGATGGCGTGATAACGCCGGGCATAGTCAACCGCCCGTTCCACATTGTGGGCGACAGATGTGTGCTCCTCTACAGAAACATAAGCGTCAAACTTCTCCACAAGCCTGAGGGCATGCCACGCGTTGAGAATAAAGGCTATCTCAAGTATTCGCTCCTGCTCGCTGAGTTCGGGGTGTTTTGCGAGAATTTGGTTTGCTTCAGGAACGAGCGAGTCGTATCGTCCGGTCTGGACCTCTCTGTTGAGCAGAGTGTTGTTCGTGGTCAGAGCTGAAAATTCCTGCGTCCATAGCTTTTGTGAATCTTCAATACTGCCGGTATCAAGCCATAACTCGCTGCCGAGTTCACGAAGACGGTGCCAAAGGGGATTGATTTTGAAACTTTCTTTCAACTGACCAAAACGCGGCGAGAAACCTACTTTCACGAAATCAGAAATTTCGCGGCAAAGGTCGGATTTGGTTGTTTTTGTGTGCATAACAATGTTCCCTTCTGCAGTTTTTCAGCTTTTGCCCAATTTTGATATTGGTCGTGAGTGTTTAGTCGTGGCTCGTAATTCGCGGTTCGATTCACGACTGATTTTTCCTGCGTTTTGTAAAGTGACTCAATAATATCCCCAGCTCAAACAGCAAATACAGCGGAACCGCCAATGTTATTTGAGAAATTACATCGGGCGGCGTGGCAACGGCCGCCACTATAAAGACGCCAAGCAGAACAAATTTTCTCGACCTTTTTAACGCCTGAATAGAAACCAGGCCTGTCCTGTTTAGGAAGAAAATGGCTATCGGCGTTTGAAAGCCAAGACCAAAGACCAGCATTAGCGTGGTTACAAAAGATACATATTTCTGCAGGGTCCAGTTGGGTTCGACTCCAATGAACCTGCCAAACCCCAGGAAAAAACGCAGGGATATCGGCGCTACTACGCGGAGAAAGAATAAAGCCCCTGCCACGAATAACACTGCTGAAAAAGGCACTGCGAGGTTTACATATCGTTTTTCCCTCGGATAAAGCCCGGATACCACGAACATCCATAAATGATAGAAGACCCAGGGGGACGAAATAATCAGGCCTGAAATCAGCGCTATTTTCATGTACACGACAAAAGGGTCAGCCGGTGCAAGCGCTATCAGAGAGACTTTTTCAGGCACCTTGCCAAGAGGGTAATAAATGAGTGATTTTATATGCTGAAAGAAGAAAGGAATGAGACAGATAATAACTGCCACCAACATACCGGCCAGTGCAAGCAGCAGCCGCGCACGCAGTTCCTCAAGGTGGTCGCCCAGACTCATAGTGGTATCGAGGTGGTCTTTTTTCTTCCTGGTTTTGCCCATTTGAATCGGTAAGGTCGAGCCCGGAAAAGCTCTGAACTTGAGTTGTTAGTCTTTTTCGTCTAAGTCGTTCATCCCGGCAGCGCCCTTGGCGTCTTTGACAACGTCATCCTTGATTTGCTTTGCGTCGTCCACCAATTCATCTTTGCTTTCTTTGGCTTCATTGATGCCTTTCTTGAACTCGGTCATACTTCTGCCTATGTTGCGGGCGACCTCCGGCAGTCGTCTGCCGAATATCAGCAGGGCAACGACGAGGATAATCAACCATTCGTATCCGCCGGGGATTCCTCCCCAACCCAGGATATATCGCATATGCTCAGTCATTTCAGTCTCCTAAATTTCTTCACCAGGGCATTGTAGCACGACTCACCCTGACTTGTCAACGAGAAATCACCGCAGGCAAGCCAAATATTGACAAAGCTGCCGTCAAAGACTATATTGCGTCCGAGTTTTAAGGTCAAGTAAATTATCATTATTGGGGTTGGCCAATGAGTTCGATGCCCGGCCGAGCAAAACGGCTTGAATCCGCTGTAAGCGTCTGTTTATTGGCGGTTCTCTTTCTCATCGGCCTTGGGGTCCTCATAAAGCAGTCCCGCGTAGATATGAGCCGGTTTGGAATGGAGGCAGCCGCTGTGCCGGAATCCGAAATTCTTGCCGACTTAGGCCCTCTAACTCCTGCTGGTTTCCTGACACTTTCGAAAACTGAAATCTACGATGCCGCAAATCTTTACGAGAAAATCAACGGCAAGGCTGCCCTTTATCTCGATTCAGGATTTAAAAAACTGCTTACTCAACGGTTTGCAAACAAAAACGACAGTAATCTTTGGATGGAGCTTTTCGTTTATGATATGGACAATATCGCAAACGCATTCTCAGCTTATAGTACGCAGAAAAGACCGGATGTAGAGACGCTCTCGTTTGCATACCCGAGATTTCATTACAGGACCGGCAACGGATTGTATTTCGTGCATGGAAAATATTATGTTGAGGAGGTAGGTTCCTCCAAGTCAACAAAATTGCTCAGAGCAATGGTAGAAATCGCCCAAAAAATCAGCAGTGCCTTGGCACCTGATGATGATACCAGGACGTTTGAAGCTAAAATGACGCTGCTGCCCAAAGAGAATATTGTGCCGGGCAGCATCAAACTGTATCTGGCAAGTACCTTTGGGTATGAAGGATTGACTGATACTTTTACGGCCAAGTACAGGTGTGGCGATGAAGCTGTCACCGCATTTTTGAGCAGGCGGGCCAACGCCAAAGAAGCCCGAACGATTGCCGAAAGCTATTATCAATTCTTAATAGATTGCGGCGGAGTAGAAAAAACCGTTCCACTGGCGGGAAAGCTTCCCGGCAGGGTAATTGATGTCTACGGAACTACGGAAATTGTGTTTGCGATAGGCCCGTTCGTCGCCGGCGTTCACGAAGCCGAAAGTTATGAATGTGCCATCGAAGTAGCGAGCTTGCTACTCCGCAAATTAGTTGACGAGTCAACAGCAGTTATAAAATGAACAAACAAGCAGGTAACAAATACAGACGAAGGGATTTCTTGGGACGCGTGGCCAAAGCGGGAATCTCGGTTGCCGCGGCGGGTACTGTTTCGTATTTGCTTTATGATGGCACCGGCCCAAAGCCGGGCACTGAGCCTGCAGAGCTCGTGACACTACCCTATTTTTCGTTGCCGCATCGAGCCGGCCAGACAATAAGCATTGTAGAAGGAGCGAACAGGGTAAAAAACGTTAACAAGGCGATAGAATTGCTCGGCGGTATAGAAAGGTTTGTCAAGCCGGGTGAGACAGTCGTGATAAAACCAAATGTCGCATTTGCATCGCCGCCAATCTTAGGGGCAACGACACGCCCTGAACTGGTGGCGGAAGTAGTTAGATTGTGCTTGACCAGAGGTGGGGCAAAGAAAGTTATCGTAACCGACAATCCTATCAACGACCCTGCAAGCTGCTTTACACTAAGCGGTATAGCCAAAGCAGTAAGCCAGGCCGGCGCTAAAGTTGTATTGCCGAGAGCCCGCTCTTTCAAGCACACTACACTGGCCGGAGGCAAGCTTATCAAGAATTGGCCTATCTTCTACGGGCCGCTCAAAAACGTGGACAAGCTGATTGGCATCGCTCCCATTAAAAACCATCACAGGGCCGGCGCTTCAATGGCAATGAAGAATTGGTACGGGCTTTTGGGCGGACGACGCAACATATTTCATCAGGATATTAACACCATCATCACCGAGCTGGCAATGATGGTAAAGCCGACATTAGTTATACTTGACGGCACAGAAGTTATGATGACTAACGGCCCAACCGGCGGCTCGGTTTCGGATTTAAGGCGAGCAGATACTTTGATTGCAAGCTGCGACCAGGTCGCCGCCGATTCCTTTGCCTGCACGCTCCTGGACCTCAAGCCCTCGGATTTGCCTTATCTTGCCAAGGCCGAGAAAGCCGGTGTTGGAACAACCAATTATGAGTCACTGAAACCAATTATTGCCGCGGTGAGTTGAAAGTGAAATTATGAAAATTGTACAGACAAGACGAATAAGTCAGGTCTTTTTTTTCTCACTGTTTGTCTGGTTCTGTATTGTCTCCACAGTAGGGGAAGAAATCTGGCAGCTGCGGGGCTGGCCGGTCAATTGGTTTTTGCAGCTCGACCCGCTCGTGGCAATCGGGACAATGCTAACTACGCATACACTCTACCACGCTCTTTTATGGGCGTTGGTGACGGTTGTATTGACAATAGTTTTTGGGAGATTTTTCTGCGGCTGGGTCTGTCCTTTCGGCTCACTGCACCACTTCGTTGGTTTCTTAGGCAATCGAAAAAGGACGGTATCACAAAAAATACAGCTCAACAAATATCGAAAGGCCCAGTGTATCAAATACATCGTTCTCGTATTCTTTCTGTTTATGGCCGCGTTTCCGTCGATTGGCGCCACCTTACAAACGGGCCTGCTCGACCCAATACCGCTGGTAACCCGCTCTTTCAATCTTATGTTGTTGGCTATTGTCGACAGGGCTTTCGGCGTCACTTCAGTGACGGGGCGCTTTTATGAAGGCGCGTGGCTGATATTTGTGATTTTCCTGACAGCGCTCTTGCTTAATCTGGTTGTCCCCCGGTTCTATTGCAGGTTCATCTGTCCGTTGGGGGCTTTGTTTGGCCTAATTGGCAGATTTGCTCTGTGGCGGATTGGCAAAACGCAGCAGCCGTGCAGCGATTGCAAATTATGCGAAAAATCCTGCGAGGGCGGTTGCGAGCCGAGCGGCAAAATACGAATTAGCGAATGTGTGCTCTGCTTCAACTGCCGCCAGGATTGCAAGGACGAAGTTATTGTTTACCAAACACGGCCGTCGCTTGCAGGCGAAGAAACAAACCCGGACATTTCCCGCAGGGGCTTTGTGCTTTCGCTTGCCAGTGGTGTCTTTGCAGTTCAGGCGGTGAGGTTGAGCAATAAGCTGGGCGGCAATTGGCATCACCGAGTCATTCGGCCGCCAGGCGCGCTGGCGGAAGAAGAATTTTTGAAACGATGTATCAAGTGCGGCCAATGTATGCGGATATGTCCCACGAACGTTATCCAGCCGGACGGAATACAAGGCGGCTTGGAGAATCTCTGGACACCTGTATTGAACTATCGAATCGGCTCGAGTGGCTGTCAGTTAAATTGCACGGCCTGTGGGCAGATTTGTCCGACCTCAGCTATCAGACCGATTACACTTTCAGAAAAACTCGGACGCGATGAGTTCGCCGAAGCCGGGCCAATAAGAATAGGCACCGCATTTGTCGACCGCAACAGGTGCCTGCCGTGGGCGATGGACAAACCCTGTATTGTGTGTGAGGAAAATTGCCCTCTCAGCCCAAAGGCGATTTACACCCGCGAGCATTTCGAAACAGTAAGAAACGGCATTTTGACCGTAAAAAAAGCCACCGGCAGTAAAATAGAAATCGTCGAAAATAACCTTTTGCTTGACAAATTTGCTACGGGTGACTATTATTGTATCGTCGAAAGTGGCCGACGAAGAAAAATTACAGCGAATACGGAAAATTCAATAGAAATTTCCCGCGATGAGAAGTTCGAAAAAATCCCCACCCAGGGCAGCAAAATCGAGATTCAGGTACGGCTGCAAAGACCTTATGTTGACATTGAAAAGTGCATCGGCTGTGGAATTTGCGAACACGAATGCCCTGTCAGCGGTAAAAAGGCTATAAGGGTCTCTGCCGAAGGCGAGACAAGGAGCGCTAATAGAGCGTTATTGCTTAAACCACATTAGAAATGAGATGTCACAGACATCTGCCGTGATTTCTAACGTGGCAAACGTTAACTGGTTGTTTTTGGAGTCTATGTGATGAAAGAAAAACAAAACAAGATAGATAGAAGAAATTTCCTCAAGACAGTTGGGGCGGCGGGGTTGGTCCCTGCCTTCACAAAGGCGTCGAGCGTCTTCGCTTCGGCCCAAACAAAACCTGGGCCGAATGAACCTCCACCTTTTGACCTGAATGCTCTGAAAAAGCCGCAAAAGCCCAGGCCTCTGCTGGTGCCGAAACGCAAGTTGGGAAAGTTAACACAGTTAGACAAGACAGGAAAGAAGAAGGTGCCCGTTAAGGTAGCGTGTCTGTCTCTTGGGATGATGTTCAACGCCCTCGACCAGCAACTCGTTTTGAGAAAGGCGATTCAGTACGGCGTCACTTATTGGGATACGGCATATTCTTATAATGGCGGAAACAGTGAGCTTGGCGTAGGCAAGTTCCTGAAGAAGTACCCTAAGTTGCGAAAGAAAATGTTCATCGCCTCCAAAGCATCGAGTACAAGAACGATAGCGGACGTAGAAGACCGGCTGCAGACATCTCTCAAAAGAATGAATACGGACTACATTGATTTGTATTATCTGCACAATATTAAGAGCACCGAGCGCTTGACCGATGAGTTGCGGGACTGGGCCAAAAGTGCCAAGCAGCGCAAGCTGATTCGGTTCTTCGGCTTTACCACGCACACGAAGATGACCGAATGTCTTAACTTCGGAGCTAAGCTCGACTGGATTGACGTCATAATGACAAAGTACAATTTCCGCGAGCTGCAGAACAAGAAGCTGAACGCTGCGATTGACGCCTGCTACAAGGCGGGCATAGGCCTTATCGCTATGAAAGCGGTGGGAAAGGGGTCCGCCGCGAAGAAAATCAAAACCGAAGAAGAAAGGAAGCTTGTCGCGCACTTCCTCAAGAGAGGTTTTACCGAGGGACAGGCGAAGATAAAAGTCGTTCTTCAGGACAAAAGATTCAGCTCAGTCTGCGTGGGCAGGGGAAATGTTAGAGAATTAGACTTAAATGTAGCCGCTGTACTCGATAAAACGGAGTTTACGCCGGAGGATTTGAAAGTTTTCAGGAAAGTCTCTCAGGAGACCTGCAGTGGTTATTGTGCCGGCTGTGCAAATATCTGCAGCTCGGCTGTGCCCGATATGCCCTATGTCAGTGACATTATGCGCTACCTGATGTACTATAACAGCTACGGCGAGCAGGACAGCGCAAGGGAACTCTTCGCCCAACTCCCGGCCGAGGCAAGAAACAAGCTTCTCAAAACAGATTACAGTCTTGCCGAAGCTCGCTGTCCACAGCGAATGCCCATAGCTAAGCTGATGGCTGAAGCCGCCAAAAAGTTGGCCTAAGCAGCAATTGCAAAAATAGCATCTTAAGCCGGTCTTACACGGCACAGCAACATTGTGTTCCGCATTTGATAATTTTGTGCTGATTCGGCCCGCCGGATAGGTAAAAAATTTGGCCATTTCGCGCGCCGTAACTGTCCTGCTAATAACAACTTACCTCCGGGGGAAGATGGTTTTCCTTGCTTTTGAGCACCCCTTTCGGTTATAATAACCATCAGATAGAAACGCCTGTTTGTGCTGGTAGGGACAAAATTATTGTTTTTCCCGGAGGGATGATGAAAAAATTTTATTACGAAATCTGGCTTCCGTTTACCATCACAAAAAGGCGGATTTTGGTGCTGGCAATTGCAACCTATCTCGCTTTTTGTTAAGAATTATCCAGTTCTTAGGCGTTTCTTCGACCGCTCACCTTTGAGCGGTTTTTTTATGCGCCGTGGTTTCGTTAAACATTTGACACGGTAAGGACACAAAACTAAGCTTATAATAAATAACTGGCTAAAGGTCCTTGTATAAAATGAATGAAATAATAATGCATCCAATTGGAGTGGTCCACTCTCCATATAAAGAGGGCACGCATATCCCGATACAGGGAATTTTTAAAAGCGACGTAGAGGCGTGGATTGAATTAAAACAAAAGTATGCCGGTGGCTTAAAAGACCTGGATAAATTCAGCCATGCGATAATACTATACCATTTTCACAGGTCGCAGAGAGAAGAGACACAGGGCCGGCCATTCTTAGAGCAAAATAAACACGGGATATTCGCGATAAGAAGTCCGCATCGGCCTAATCATATAGGGCTTTCTATTGTGAAAATCAAAAGAATAGAAGCAAATAAACTGTATTTTACGCAAGTGGATATGTTAGACCAAACGCCTGTTCTCGATATAAAACCCTACGTCAAATATTTTGACACCCGGGATGGAGTCAGGTCCGGCTGGCTGGACAAGCACTTCAAAGATGGGAATACCCCGGATAAAACTATCTTAAAATGATAAAAAACGGAATTGATTAGTCTACTTACGGTGCTTAATTGCGAGTTTTTTTCTTTTCTGCCAGGTAATTGTTCATAGCAGCGGCGGCGATTCGGCCTTGGCCCATCGCCAATATCACCGTTGCGGCGCCGAGGACAATGTCCCCGCCCGCATAAACGCCTTCCATAGAGGTCTTACAGTTTTCGTCAACAACGATATTGCCCCACTTGTTGAATCCCAGGCCGGCACAGAAAAAAATCGGCGGGCTTGTTTAACACAACTTCCTTATTGACAAGCACTTATATTCAGGCAAAGGCGATTTCCCTTGCTTTTGAGCGCCTCTTTAGGTTATAATAACCATCAGATGGAAACGCCTGTTTGTGCTGGTAGGGACAAAATTATTGTTTTTCCCTGAGGGGTGATGAAAAAATTTTATTACGAAATCTGGCTTCCGTTTACCGTCACAAAAAGGCGGATTTTGATGCTGGCAATTGCAACCTATCTCGCTTTTTGTTAAGAATTATCCAGTTCTTAGGCGTTTCTTCGACCGCTCACCTTTGAGCGGTTTTTTTATGCGCAGACCTCTGCATCAGAGGCATTCTGCTGATATGGAACCATACATTGAAATTGATTGAATCAGCCATGAGCCGAGCCGCGGGATTTCTTCTTCTCTGCCAAGTAATTGTTCATAGCAGCGGCGGCGATTCTGCCCTGACCCATCGCCAATATCACAGTTGCGGCCCCGAGGACGATGTCCCCGCCCGCATAAACGCCTTCCATCGAGGTTTTGCAGTCGTCGTCAACAACGATATTTCCCCATTTGTTGAACTCCAGACCCGGCGTGGTCTGGCGAATCAGCGGATTTGCGGCATTACCGATGGCTATAATTAGAGTGTCAACCTCGATCGTGAACTCTGAACCCTCGATGGGGATGGGCCTTCGCCGGCCGGATTCGTCCGGCTCACCAAGCTTGTATTTAAGACACTCGATAGCAGTCACGTGGCTATTCTCATCACCTATTACTCGTTTCGGACTTCGCAATATATGAAATTCGATGCCTTCTTCCTTTGCGTGATGCACTTCTTCAATTCTCGCAGGCATTTCCTTCTCGGTCCTGCGGTAGACCAAATATACCTTCTCTGCCCCGAGCCTGACGGCCGTTCTGGCTGAGTCCATAGCGACGTTGCCGCCGCCGACAACAGCGACTTTCTTCGAGCGCAGGATAGGAGTGTCGGCGCTTTTGCCAAAATCGTAGGCCTTCATAAGATTAGAGCGTGTGAGGTATTCATTGGCGCTATATACTCCCACAAGAGACTCTCCTTCGATACCCATAAATCTCGGCAGGCCGGCACCTACGCCGACATAGACCGCATCGAAGCCGTCTTCTTTCATTAGCTGCTCTATGGTCCTTGTTCTGCCGACCACAAAGTTGCAGACGATTTTGACACCCATTTTGGCCAGGACGTCTATCTCTTTCTGGACTATCGCTTTGGGGAGTCGGAATTCCGGTATCCCATAAACCATCACGCCGCCCGTCTTATGAAACGCCTCGAATATAGTGACATCGTGGCCTGCTCTTCTTGTATCAGCCGCGGCGACTATACCGCCGGGGCCTGAACCGATTACTGCGACTTTCATCCCTGTTTCCGGTGCAACGACCGGGACGCTTTCACTGTCCTGGTCGAGGTCAGCCACATACCTTTCGAGTCGGCCGACTGAAACGGCTTTTGTTGGGTCCTTGAATTTTAAGCCGACTGTGCACGTCTGCTGGCACTGGACTTCCTGAGGACAAACTCGGCCGCAAACAGCGGGCAGGAGCGAGTTTTCCTTGATGATATCGAGGGCCTTCTTGAACTCACCGTCAGCGATAGCGGCCACAAAATCCTGTATCCTTATCTGAACAGGACAACCCTCAATACAAGGGGCCTTCTTGCACTGCAGGCACCGCAGCGCTTCCAGGCGAGCGTGCGTTTCCGTATAGC
Source organism: uncultured Pirellulales bacterium (assembly GCA_964582985.1). GTDB lineage: Bacteria > Planctomycetota > Phycisphaerae > Sedimentisphaerales > Anaerobacaceae > CAZQYB01. The sequence goes on from CAZOUM010000026.1 coordinate 37,480, forward strand.
CTGTCGCCACCTCGTTGACGTTTTTCCTTCTCTTGACCGCGTCCTGTTCAGGCATATCCTGAGGAGGTATTTTGTATCTGTCGGCGGGTTTAAGCTCGCCCCGCTTGTGCTTTTCCAAAAGCTGCCGCAGGAGTTCTTTTCTTTCTTTGTCTGTCATCTTTTGAGCATTTGGTCCTTAAATTTTGAATTCTTGCCCGCCGTTCGTCTGGCGGGTGAATCTCGGACTTCAACTTTTATCGAGGCCTATCTTGCATCCGTGCTTTTTGTACTTTTCATAGGAGCTTTGTTCGTGGTCTTTATAGGTGTCCAGTCTTTTCATCATCAGGTCGAAGTTGACCTTATGGCCGTCAAACTCCGGCCCGTCAACGCAGACAAATTTTGGCTGCCCATCGACTTCCACCCGGCACCCGCCGCACATCCCCGTGCCGTCAACCATAATGGTATTGAGCGAGACCAGTGTAGGCACGTTAAGCTGCTTTGTAACCTCGCAGCAGAACTTCATCATTATGGCAGGGCCAATCACAAAGGCCTGGGCCGGCTTCGGTTCACGCTGGCAGACTTCCTTCAACGGCTCCGTTACGAGGGCCTTCCGTCCGTATGAGCCGTCATCGGTGGTCACTATCAGCTCGTCGGAGATTTCGGCAAACTCATCTTCGAGAATCAGCAGCTCCTTGTTTCTCGCTCCGATTATGGTGATGACTTTGTTGCCTGCTTCTTTCAGCGCCCTTGCGATGGGCAATAAGGGTGCGTTGCCGATTCCGCCGCCGACACAGACGATGGTGCCAAAGTTTTCTGTATGGGTAGGCTTGCCCAGGGGCCCGACCACGTTGACAATGTTGTCGCCGACGTTCATATCCGCTAATTCCGCAGTCGTTTTGCCGACACGCTGCCAAATCAATCGGATTGTACCCTTTTGCGGGTCGGCGCCCGCGATTGTCAGCGGAATGCGCTCGGCGTATTCGTTGTTTATGCTGATAATGACGAATTGCCCCGGCTTTCTTGCCTGCGCGACAAGCGGCGCTTCAATCTCTGCGGTGAAAACGTCTTCACTAAGCTGCCTTTTGGTTACAATTTTGTGCGACACTACGTTGTTTCCTTTTCCTTCAATATGCTAAAAAGAAAGCTATTATACGCCTCAAAAGTAACTTGTCAAGCCGCCGCTGCTGTACCCTAAATTTATACCGCGTCGGTGAGGATTTTGTGCGGCGATTGCAATGACTGCAATTCTGGATGCTCAATCATATTCAATATCGGGAGTACACGGCAGTTTTTCCAGTGGCCAGCCCCTCCGCTTACTCGTCCGGAAAGTTCAGCTCCGCGAACTGCCCGTGATACTTCTTCGCCGCTCTGTCCCGGGCCCTCGCCGCCGCAGTCGAAGCATCTGGCCCCCGACATTGGACATTCGGATTCGATATTGGATATTCACTCCCTATCGCCCATCTTAACGCGATTATTCTCCCGTTTAGCCATCGCCGGAACGGCGATGCAGCATGAAAATATCATCCCGACCGAAGCGGAAGCATCTGGCCTACGAATGTAATTCACGCCACACCGCCCTGGTCTTTCGTGCGAAAGCACCCTCAACCACTGAAAAAAAAAACGTAAAACCGGCATTTTGTAATCAACATTTGGCTTGTCAGAGACGACATTATAGCAGTAGGAGCCGCTACGCCAGAGACTGTCTATATTAACGTCGGGGGCGTGGGGCACCACTCCCCTTACTACTGCGCCCTCGGTGTTTTTCTTGAAGAGCCTGAGCCGACTTGGCTCAAGCCGCAAGGAAAAGGGAAAATGGAATGGTAAAGGCGTTAGTTTAAGGAGCCTGCTATGTTCAGAGCAAAAGACATTATGACCAGGGACCTAATCACTGTAAGAGAAAGCACGCCGGTATACGAGGCCGTGGAGCTGGCTGTCAACCACGGTATCTCCGGCATGCCTGTCGTCGAGGATGATATGAGTTTGGTGGGCATTC
>CAZOUM010000027.1:0-37556 GCA_964582985.1 uncultured Pirellulales bacterium
GACCCTAACGATTCTGTAATTATTATCAATGATGGCTATCAGGTCGGGGACAGCCGTGAATGTACGCTCCCACTCCTCTTTTGCACGAATGATTTTCTCCTCCGCTTTCTTGCGCTCGGTGATGTCGACAACGGCTCCGGTCATATACGAGACTCGGTCGTTTTCATCGCAGAGAACTTTTCCTTGGTCGCGCAGACATCGAATCGCTCCGTCCGGGCGAACGATGCGAAATTCGGCCAGATACGGCCCACGGTCACGCATGGCACATTGGATCTCCTTGTCAACCATGTCCCGGTCGTCCGGATGAACACGCTGGAGAAAATCTTCAACCGGCTGTGTAGACTCGGCAGCGGACAGCCCAAGAATCCGATTGAAGCTCGCGTCTCGGGTATCTTGGTTGGTTACTGGATTCCACCGCCATGTGCCCATATCCGCCGCTGAAAGCGCCAGGCGCAGACGTTCCTCGCCCTCGCGTAGCGCCTCCTCGGTCTTCTTGCGCTCGGTGATGTGTTCTTCCAGAAGCGCGTTGGTTTTTTCAAGGTCGGCAGTTCGTTCCTCAACGCGTTTTTCCAACTCGTGGTGAGCTTTCCGCAATTGCTCCTCAGCCTTCTTACGCTCCGTAATATCGTGAGCTGTACCGACCAGTTTCACGGGTCGGCCGCTCTTGTCAAAACGAACCTCAGCAACCGAATGAAGAACTCGCTCGGCCCCGTCAGGCCGCACAATCCGGTACTCAATGTCAAAGCCTTTGCCTTCCTTATGCGCGGCCTCCAACGCGCTTTTCATGCGCTGCCTATCGCTAGGATGGATCAAACCGAGAAAATTCTCGTAAGATGGCTGAAACTTATTCGGTTCGACACCGAGGATGTGATAGCTTTCCGCCGACCACGTGGCCTTGTCGTCGACCAGATCCCGTTCCCAATGACTAAAGTGGGCTATTTCCTCGGCCCTGCTGCACAGTTCCTGTCTTTCTCGCAGCTCTGCCTCTGTCTGTTTGTATTCCTCTTCTATCCGCTGCAATTCCACCACACGGGAACGCAATGCCTTCAGTTCTTCCAGGAGTGCTTCTTTGGTCTTATCGGAGTCTGACATAACTTTATCTTATTTCCAACAACTTGATGCCTCTACCTGAACATCTTGGCACCCGTGCACACCCGATTACTCGTCCAGGCCGAAAAACTTGAGCCATTGTTCGGTTTCACTTTCGCTAAGTCCCCACCGCTTGCCTGACGGCTCTTTGATTGTCTTGCGTCGGCTCAATTGCTTTTGCACATCCGTCCAGAAGACATCTGCTTTTACCACTGTGGCTTTCCTCGCCCGCGCTGCGGCTTGCACCTTTCGGTCGCTGCTTACAATGGTCAGTCTTTTCGGGGCTGTACTTGCTTTTATTTTATCCCCGATTACCGTGTCGGCATCGGTAGCCAAACCGGCAAACGATACTTCCAGATTATTTATATCACCAAATCTGCTTTTATCCGAAGGTCCGGTGCCGTCGAAAACAATTTCGCCTTTTTCACCGGTCAGTTTTAGGTACCTGCCCACAATATAGCATAGCTGGAGGTCGGTAATTGACTCGAAATCTTCACCCGCCTTTTGAATTGAGTGCAGCAGATTATGACCATCGATAATAAGCGGCATTTCTTACCCACTGGCAGAGAATCTTATTTCTCCGCCTACGACCGTCTTTTCAACCCTGCCTTGCACTGTCCAACCATTGTATGGGCAGTTCTTGCTTTTAGAACAGAACTTATCTACGTCAATTCTGTACTCCGCGTTAGGGTCGATAATAGTAACATCGGCCTGTTTGCCTTTGCCAAGCGTTCCCTTGTCAACGCCAATTATTCTTGCAGGTTTCTCAGTCATCAATCTAATAAGCCCCGGCCAATCCAAAATACCCGGCTCAATTAAAGCCTTGACGTAAAGGCCGAGGGAACATTCCAGACTTGCTATGCCAAAAGGAGAGGCCAGAAACTCAAGCTCCTTTTCACTCTGCAAATGCGGAGCGTGGTCAGTGACTAAAGCATCAACCAGCCCTTCCCTAATCGCCTCTTTTAACGCCTCGACATCCTTGGCCGTTCGCAACGGCGGGTTCACTTTGTAGTTCGTGTCATATTCGGCGCAGCATTCCTCGGTAAAAAGCAAATGGTGCGGCGTTACCTCACAGCTAACCGGCAGAGAATCTTTTTTCGCAGCCCTTATTAGTTCAACCGAGCCGGCCGTCGATATGTGCTGTGCGTGATAGCGGACGTTTGCTTTCTTAATAAGTTGAATATCCCGCCACAGCATCGCCTCCTCAGCGAGTGCATCTATCCCGGGCAGGCCAAGTACCGTCGAATGGAAGCCCGCATTCATCACACCGTTGGCCGCAAAACCGTCATCCTGACAATGCTGGGCTACAACCACGTTAAACATACCGGCGTATTTTAGGGCCCGTAGCATAACGGAAGGGTCCTGAACCCCCCTGCCGTCATCAGTGAAGCCAACGGCGCCGGCCTCTGCCATAAATCCCATCTCTGCAAGCTCGACACCCTCCCTCCCTTTTGTGATTGCCCCCATTGTATAAACGTGGGTTTTTCTCGCCTGCCTTCCCTTGCGGTGGATGTATTCGACATCCGTCTCATTTTCTATCGGCGGGTTGGTATTAGGCATACAAACAACCGATGTAAAGCCCGCCGCTACTGCCGCAGCCGAGCCGCTTGCTATCGTTTCCTCTTCTTCATCACCCGGCTCGCGTAAGTGAACGTGAATATCAATCAAACCAGGCGTTACCAATTTCCCCGCGGCATCGATAACTGTCTGTGCAGATTTTTCGATTTTGCCGACCTCTACGATTCTGCCATCGACGATAAGCACGTCGCATTCTCTGTCGATGCTGTTTGCAGGGTCTATTACCCGGCCGTTTCTTATCAGAAGTTCAGAGTTCATCTTCTAAACTAAAAACTAAAAGTTAAAAACTAAAAACCATAACTAAAAATTCAAAACTTATTCTTCCCTTTGAGAGTTAAGATACTTGAACCCAGTATATTCGCTAATTCTTTAGTCTCACCTAAGAGGTATTCCAACTGAGCATTATTTATCTTCTTTGCATCTCTTAGCAATCCAAGCCAGTACAAACTTTCATTTGCGGATTTTAGAGCGTGGCTAAAGAAATTCGCAAAATCTTTCTTTGAACTAGCACCCTTGGCTTCAACGATGTTTGCACCTATAGACGTAGCCGACCTCAACAATTGTTTTGTAATAACGCCAGTAGAGATATCTTTCGGTAGAGTATCCAGGAATTCTATCGTCTTAATGGAATATTGATATGCTCTGTATTTTAATTCGGTTTTAACTTTTGAGTTTTGGTTTTGCATTTTTCGTTTTAAGTTTTACGCTTTCTGGGCCGCAGCCTGGTTAACCAGGAACAATACCGCCATTCTTACTGCCAGACCATTCTTAACCTGCTCCAGGATAACACTGTGTCGGCCATCAGCGACTTCGCTTTCCATCTCGAGACCTCTGTTAATCGGCCCCGGGTGCATAACCAAAATATCTGGTTTTGCTCTTTTCATACGTTCTACGGTCAGGCCGAAATAATGGGAGTATTCCCGTATTGAAGGAAACGGATTGCCGCCGAGCCGCTCGAACTGAATCCGCAGCATATTTATCACGTCAACCTTCTCTATAACTTCGTCGAGCGAATAGCTCACGCTGACCGGCAGCCTATTTACCTGCGCCGGCATAAGCGTAGGTGGACCAACGAATATGACCTCGGCACCGAGCTTTGTCATCGCCCACATGTCACTGCGGGCAACGCGTGAGTGGGCTATATCGCCGACAATTGCAATCTTCAGACCATCGAGAGTGCCTTTGATTTTACGAATTGTATAGACATCCAAAAGTCCTTGTGTGGGATGCTCACAGAAGCCATCGCCTGCGTTCACAACACAAGCATTTATACTTCTACTCAAGAACTTTGGCGCGCCTCCGGCACTGTGACGAATCACAACAATATCAATCCCCATAGCTTCGAGGTTCTTGGCGGTATCTAACAAAGTCTCGCCTTTACTGACCGAGCTTGTTTTCCTGGTGAACTCTATAATATCGGCGCTCAATCGGCTTGCGGCAAGTGCAAAGCTGTTTCGGGTTCGCGTGCTGTCTTCAAAAAACAAATTTACCACGACCTTGCCTCGCAGCGGCGGAGCTTTCTTAACCGAGCGCGTGCTTATCTGCTCAAAACCTTTGGCGGTGTCAAGTATATGTGTAATCTCTTCGGCACTCAGCTCACGCAGTCCAAGAAGATGTTTGCGATTCCACCTGAATTGTTTGCTTTTTCTTCTCAGTGCCATATTTATTGCGTCCAGTGACCTGTGCCTCGTGATTCGTGATTTCCAGCTCGATTCACGATTCACCCTCCCCTACTCGACAACCACTTCGTCTTTTCCGTCCGATTCGACAAGATTGACCTGCACCGATTTACCTGGCGCAACGTCAGTTTTGTAACCTGCATAATCGGCCTGTATCGGAAACTCCCTGCCGATTCTATCCACCAGAACAGCCAACTTTATCGCCCTCGGTCTGCCCAAATCTATCAGGGCATCCATTGCCGCTCGTGTTGAGCGTCCTGTATAAAGGACATCATCAACCAAAATGATGAGTTTATCGTCTATGTCGAAGCCGATTTCGGTAGTTCTGACCTGCGGCTGACTATGTCCTTGTGGTGAATTCAAGTCATCCCTGTAGAGGGTTATATCGAGCGTTCCGTACGGGACGTCTTTGCCAAGTTGCTTTGATAACCGCTTTGATAGCCGCTGCGCGAGAATTTCTCCCCTGCTGCGAACACCCACTGCAGCGATATCCACTCCAGCCGGGGTTTCCGAGACTATACGGTCAGCCAAATCGTCAAGGATTTGCTCGATTTGTCCGGAATCTAAAATTACTTTCATAGCAGCCACAATCCCTTGTCATATTTACAGTGAGAATATCGGCCTAAGTATAGCAGCAACAGCCCGATAAGGCAATATATCTACCTGGAGTTTTCGAAAACCGCGTTTTCAATACTGAAAACGGCATATCATAAAAAATTAGCCGGATAATTTTACTTGAAAATTGAATCGCTTTCTGGTATCATACGGGCAAGAGTGTACCGGCAAACGTGGACTTTACCACCTCCTCTGGAGGAATGGGATGGTGCAAAGTAGTAAAAGATTGTTTTCTTTCCTGATAGCCTCTGCGGTACTGCTATTGGTGTACACCTGCACTGCCGCCGCAGCGGACGGACGGGAAACCCTCACGACACAGCCACAGGCGCTCAACCACAGCGGAGTTTATGGATTAAGACAGCTATACCCCAGTTTGATGGGCGCTGGCGTTAAGGTCGGTGTTCTAAGCCGCAGTTTCACTTACGTCGACGGCGAACCACAAAACGATTACCGGCCGAGTGTTAGCCATAACTGCTTTGAGGGCAGGCAGTTCGGCTTTCATGACCGAACTGGACTGAAAGTGGGCGTTTCACCCCACGCAACAGCTATCTGCTCCATATTACTTGGCGAGGACGCCAATGCTTTTAATTCCGAATTGGGCCAGTTCCACTATCAAGGCGTTGTGCCTGCGGCTGAGATTGATGTCTACGAGTTTTGGCATTTCTTAATTGATAATGTGTACGCACATTCACCGCCAGAGGTGGATATTCTGACGGCCAGCGTTGGCAACCAGTTTGAGGACTGGTGGACGCGCGGCATTGATTCAATGGCTGAGCATTACGGCCTTATCATTGTGGCTGCTATAGGCAATGGCTCCGACGCCCGGGACCCTCCCCTTTATCCGGGCGCATCGGCAAATGTCATTGGAGTCGGCGTTGTTGATTCCGTCAACACAAGTAAGCTCGCAACTAATTTGGCACATTTTGCATTGGCTTACCCGGAGCACTCAAGCTTCGGCCCAACTGCAGACGCCAGGTGCAAACCTGACATTGTCGCTCCCGGCGATTGCTTGGCCGCCGACATCAACGAACCAAATCGCTACGAACCGATGGGCAGCTGGGCAAGCTTCTCGACCCCGATAGTTACAGGTACAATCGGCCTGCTCGTCCAAAAAGCCAGGCAAGACCCAAATCTAAGTCCCGCCGTTTCACCAGAAGGCGGAAACTGCGTAATCAAGGCTATTCTGCTGAATTCGGCCAAAAAGCTCCCCTATTGGCACAAGGGCCGCCTTGAAAAAAACGATGACCACCAGGCACCGTTGGACCACATTCAGGGTGCGGGTATGGTAAGTGCCGTTGACGCCTACAAACATCTGATCACGGGTCTAAAAAAACCCGGTGATGTTGCAACAACCGGCTGGGACAATAATCTGCTGGACAAAAGCCAAAAACAAAAAAACGCTTACAACATCACTATCGCCAAACCGGCAGACAAAATTATGACGGTCACCGTCACCTGGAACAAGCACTACAGCAGAGTTTATCCTTTTGAACCGGTGCCCGAAGACGACAGCAACTTCCGACTTGAAGTCTGGGCTGTTGACGTGAACGACCCCAACAACAATTATTTGCTCGACTACAGCGATAGCAACACCGACAACGTTGAGCACATCTACTGCCGAGCAGATGCCAACTTCACAAATTACAAAATTATCGTCTCTGTCGATGACGCTGACGAGCTAAACCAAACACCCGCCAGAGAACGCTACGGCCTTGCATGGAACGTCGGCAAGCGTCAAGACAGTGACAACATCTTCTGGTACGACCTTAACGCCGACGGTGTAGTCAACGACTCAGATTTTGCCACTCTGCTCGATAATTGGATAACCAGTCTTGAATCACCGGGAAGTTACTTCATCGGCGACACCGACGGCAACGGCGAGTTCGACGTCAGTGATGTGAAAATCCTGCTGGATCACAAAGACACTAAGGCCGATTGGCACACCAAGTAGTATCTGCCGATACAAGTTATAAGCAGTATCCTTTTTCGCATCTCAGTGCTGCAACAACGAAAAAAACGCTCCGCAAAAAGCGTGCGATTTCAGTGGTATCTGTTATCAATCTCCCTCCGTGCGCTGTCTCTTTGATGTTTGATATTCCAACTTGTCAGCTTCGTTTTGACAAGCAGGGATTCTGGACTATCTCAGTCCAACTTTGCGTTTGCCGGCAAGCGCAGACAGAGACACATTAACCTAAAGGCCGTAACTCCTGTGACTACAAGGAGTTATGCCTTTTTGTTTTGCCCTCGCGTCTCCTTAAAGGGAATAAAGTGTATGCAAAATTCTGCAATTTACGCGACATTTTCTTCCCAATCCGACAGCCTAAACAAAAACCCGGTCCAAGAGCTCCTTTTGAGGGAGTTACCGCTCGGAGATTAGGTCATTCTCTTACCTATTGCATATCTTTTGTACGGCTCTTGCAGATTGGACGTTGGTGTCACCGCCGCGGGACATTCTCGTCGATGCTGCTGTTATTTATCTCGACGCTACGACTGAACAGTCTGCAGCGCAGGGTCCCGGATGAAAAATCACTGAGATTGTCCCCGGCAGGCATTACACTATTGAACACGACGCGCAATAGCGTGGCCGGCACATGTGTACCAGTGATTGCACCGGATGAGATTCGGTACCAGCAAGATGGTTTTGGCGTAGTCTCTATTAGAATAGCGGCTGTAGGTACCGCTATGGGTGGAACGGTTGAAGCTAATCATAGCACTATGGATATGGCTACGCCTGACTTTCGTCATTGGGTCGTCATCATGGAGATTTCCGAACCGATGAGCATTGCTCTACTGGCTCTCGGCGCCCTGGCCCGGCTCAGAGAACAAAGCTCATAACAAAACGCAAAACTGAAAGGGCCTCAAAGCCCTGGGGTCGAGCAGGATTAGCGACGCAAATTAAGGGTGTACATATTACTTCCGGCAGTTTTCCGGTCTTAGCTACTGTTACAAAATTTTTAGATAATCACACCACCCTGTCATTCCCGCGAAACTTGCCCCGTGCAGGTGGGGGGCGGGAATCCAGGAATAAAATAGGCCAAACCCTGTCATTCCCGCGAAAGCGGGAATCCAGGAATAAAACAGGTTGAGGCGAAGCCTCAATCAAATTATTGTCTAAAAACTTATTCAAGGTAGTTTTGACGTTTGAATTTCCACAATAACGTGCTACAATAGCCCGTGCGGCCAACTTTTTCCTGTTTTTGAGAAAATGCTAAAAAAATCCACCGAAAATCTTACAATTTGCTTGACAGTCTTTGCCTAATCGGTTACACTAATTCTATCCATAATATGGGAGTGGGGAGAAAGCATCTTGTGTTACTTATTGAGCTTTACCCCACTGGAAATCCAAATCTTCTGTAGCCGAAATTTGACAAGTCCACAGATAATAAACGGCGTTTTGTTGCGAAGGAACTTTGAAAAGAAGAGGAGAGCATAAGATGAAGCGCAAAAGCATTCTCTTAGCGGCGGTTTTGGCGCTGGTGCAACTATGCTGCGGCAATTTGTGCGCGGAACCTACAACTGCATACCAAGCGGAAAAGGTGGTAACAGGCTGGCTGCGAGCTGATCCTCAACCGCTCGAAACAGCACTCGGGCAGCAAGTGGAGAGGGTCGAAACTTTCACAAACGATAGTGGCATGCCGATCTATTACATCGTCTATTTGCAACCATCCGGATTTGTGATTGTGCCGGCAGACGATTTGGTCGAGCCGATTATTGGATTTGTTGAGCAGGGAACTTATGACCCCTCGCTGGACAATCCGCTTGGAGCGTTAGTGACTAACGACCTCAACGGGCGTATCTGGGCGGTTCGGGATATCCAGAGACTTGAAGCGACCGGTGCAATGGAAAAGGCCCTTGAGTCGCAGGCCAAGTGGGACCAGTTAGAAAGCTTTGCTGATGGGTTTGGGATAATGGGCCTCGGCAGTATCTCTGATGTTCGCGTTGCTCCGCTGATACAAAGCCTGTGGGGTCAGCGTGCAGCTTGTAGTCTCTGGTGTTATAACTATTACGTCAGCTTAAACATCATTGGCAGCGGTTATGCCGGTTGTGTCGCCACCGCAATGGCGCAACTGATGCGTTACCATGAGCATCCTACCGATGGCATCGGTGTCAACAACTATACTATTTACATAAATGGAAGCGAAGACGATGCAAATACGCTCGGCGGTGATGAGAATGGAGGCCAATATAGCTGGAGTGATATGGTACTTGAACCTAATTGTGATAACTATACTGCTACTCGTTGGAAAGCCATCGGAGCGCTATGCCATGATGCCGGTCTTTCAGTTAATATGAATTATCGTAATGTCTCTCCCCCTGGCTCAACGGCTGATACGCGCGACGCTGCCGATGCTTTCACAAGCCTCTTCGGATACGGCAACGCGGTAAAAGGCTATAATTCCGGCAGTGAAATTGGTGCAGGTCTGACAAATATGATAAATCCGAATCTTGATGCTAAAGACCCTGTTCTGCTCGGCATTAAGAAGGGTACAAGCGGGCACGCCGTTGTGTGTGACGGATACGGCTATAACTCCGGTACGATGTACCACCATCTTAATATGGGATGGGATGGCAATTATAATGCCTGGTATCATCTGCCAACTATTGATTCGTCCCCATCGTATGATACCGTTTACAAATGTGTTTATAATGTTCATATAACCAGCGGCGGCGACGGCGAGATGATCAGCGGCCGCGTCTTTGACCCAAACGGCGACACAATTCTCAGTCCGACCGTTTACGCAGAACCTGTCGGCAATGGCCTTTGGATTCCTGCCGAATCAGATGACCAAGGGATATATGCACTTGACAGTCTCAATTCGGCCACCAGTTATACTGTAAATGCATTGGTTGATGGGTATGCTTTCACCCCTCAAACCGTCGCCACTGGAACCTCTGCCCCTAACAATCCCACCTCTGGTAACGTGTGGGGCATTGATCTTCATGGTCAGCCGCTGACAATCTCAAGTATCACCCCGGCGTCGGGCCCGAGGGGTTCCTATATCAAGATTGAAGGGCAAAATTTCGGCGCTTCTGCCGGCACAGTCATATTCCCTGGCGGACCCGGAAATGGCGAAGAAGTGCAATGGAGCGATACCGTCGTTTACTGCCGTGTGCCGGACGATGCGACAAGCGGAAATGTCAAGATTCAGACAGCCGACTGGCACATAAGCACCAGCAAATACTTCGAAGTTACCAGTCCCAACGATGTGATTGTAGACCCGAATAATGCCACGCCAAATATCCAAAACGGCACTGCCCAATACCCGTTCAGTACGATTCAAAGGGGTATGCGCGCCGCTACGACAGGCGGCTCTGTAACGGTCAAGCAGGGAACTTATTACGAATACATCGACTTCAATGGCAGGAGTATCACTTTAAAGAGTCTGGACCCACAGGACCCATGTATTGTGGCAGCCACTATTTTTGACGGCAATGACGGCGGGCCGATTGTTACATTTTCAAGCGCCGAAGATGCTAACACTATACTGGCCGGATTCACAATTACCGATGGTAATTCCACAAACGGCGGAGGAATTTACTGCCTTGGAGCCAGTCCAACTATTAACTACTGCATCATAAAGAATAATACGAACCCTGACGCCGATGGCGGTGGCATGCATAATAGCTGGGCTGATAGTAATGGCAGTTATCCAACATTAAACTATTGCACATTCATCGACAACACTGCATCATCATATGGCGGTGCAATAAGCAATTACGAGAGCAGCCCAACGCTACGAGATTGTCTGTTTATCAATAATTCAGCAACTTACGGCGGTGGCGCCATTGCCAACTGGTTTAACGGCAACACAACTGCAATCAATTGTTTATTTCTCTCAAACTCGGCAACAGACCAATTTGGCGACGGCGGTGCGATTTATAATGCCTCAGAGGCGTATCCGAAAATATTTAACTGTGGATTCCACGGCAACTTGGCTGAATATCGAGGAGGTGCGATATACAACTTTCTTGCCGATTCGACGCTGACCATAACCAATTCTACTTTCAGCGGGAACTCGGCCAAAGGTAACGGCATCGCGGTTGGTGGTGGCGCAATAGCTAACTTATGCAGCAGCCCGACAATAACCAACTGTACATTCAGCACAAACGACTCTAACGACCAGGGCGGTGCCATATTCAACTGGGATAATTCCAACGTGACAATAACCAATTGCATCCTCTGGGGTAACACCGCATCAGGCAGCGGCTCACAGATCTACAAAGATGGCACCAGCTCGGTCACTGTTAACTATTGTGATGTTGAAGGTGGCTATTCGGGTACAAAAAACATCAACAGTGACCCGAACTTCGCACGCGACCCCAACGATGGCGGTGATGGCTGGGGCGTGGGTAATAATGACGACTACGGCGACCTGCACCTTACGCCTGGTTCGCTGTGTATCGACGCCGGCGACAATAATGCGGTTCCTGCTGATACCGTCGACCTTGACGGTGACAGTAACACGACCGAGCTTATCCCGTGGGACTTCGACCGCTATCCACGATTTGTAGACGACCCTTGTACTGCCGATACGGGAAGTGGCACACCACCCATCGTTGATATGGGCGCCGATGAATTCTCTTACCTCGGTGACCTGAATCTCGACTGGTGTGTGAATTTCGAGGACTTTGCTCTATTCGCCCCGCACTGGCGCAAAACCAACTGCGGCACCTGTAGCGGCGCCGACCTTACCGTCGACGGAAATGTGGACTTTGACGATTTACGGCAGCTTGCCTTAAATTGGCTGGCAGGCTGTGGGCCATAAATTCTCTCAAGCTTGCCAATAGTCCCAAAAAGGGTTGTGAGTTCACCTTGCACAAGAGCTTGCAGCCCTTTTCTGTTTCGGCTTTAGTCAAAAACTTCTTTCAATTCTTCGTAATTTCTGGTAAAAGTGCTACCTGCTATACACAATGCGGAAGGCGCACATACAATAACAGCTATGAAACTGATTGTACGAAAATCAAGGCTTGCTGGTAAGGTACTGATTCCGGGCTCCAAATCGCACACAATACGTGCCGTTGCGATTGCCTCTTTAGCCGAAGGCCAAAGCTCCATTCGCAGACCTCTTGTCTCGGGCGATACGCAAAGCGCGGTCCAGTGTTATCGAGCACTCGGAGCCAAGATTGACACAACCGACCCCGAATGCTGGAAGGTATCAGGCACGGGCGGTACAATACAGCCGTCCGAGGATGTCATAGATGTTGCTAACTCCGGTACGACGTTGCGTATCGCGATGGGTTCAGCGGCCCTCGCCGCGGCCAGCCAAACAACAACCTTTACAGGCGACGAACAAATCCGGAGCCGGCCGGTCGGACCGTTGATGAATGCTCTGGGCGATTTAGGCGCAAAATGCAAATCTGTTCGAGGCAAGAGCAAGCCCCCCGTGAAGGTAACCGGGCAGTTAGTGGGTGGAAAAACTTCTATTGCCGCAACCACCAGCCAATATCTGTCCAGCCTGCTACTGTGCACACCTTTGGCAGCCAAGGATACCGAAATAGACGTTACCTTGCTCAATGAACCAGGCTACGTACAGATGACGCTCGATTGGCTCAACAGACAGGGCATAAAGTACGAAAAACAGAACTGGCGCCGATTCCTGATCAAAGGCAAACAAAGCTATAAGGCCTTCGACGCCAAGATACCTGCCGATTTTTCCAGTGCAACATTCTTTCTCTGCGCTGCCGCACTGGTCGCAGATGAGGTAACTTTACTTGGATTGGATTTTTCAGATAGTCAGCCTGACAAAGCTGTGGTCGATTATCTAAAGGCAATGGGCGCTGACATTCATATCGAGCCGACATCTGTAACAATCAGAGCCGCAGCACTCAAAGGCGCCGAGATAGATATGAACAAAACCCCGGACGCCCTGCCCGCTTTGGCTGTCACCGCCGCATTCGCTGAGGGCACCACTTCTCTTGTGAACGTGCCGCAGGCGCGGAGCAAGGAAACCGACAGAATCAAATGTATGGCCGAAGAGTTGCGAAAAATGGCTATAGATGTTGAAGAGTTGCCCGACGGCCTTATAATACGACCGAGTAGACCAAAGGCAGCTCGATTAGATGGCAGGAATGACCATCGAGTTGTGATGGCCTTGTCGTTAGCAGGCTTAAACCTGAAAGGTCAATGCGTGGTTGATACTGCTGAAGCGATGAGTGTTACTTTTCCCGATTATGTAGAATTGATGAAGAGCATTAGCGCAAATATGGAACTTGAATAATCACAGTCACAAGGAACTATTTTGAGGAGACTTGAGAAAAATGATTGGATGCCACATAGGACGCTGTTTTCAGGTAACGGTAGCTGGAGGGTCTTATCAGGAAGGCCTAACCGCTGTCATACAGGGACATCCTCCCGGAATGCTGCTGGCCGAGCAGGAAATTTACGGCGACCTGCTTCTGAGAAAGCCGGGTGCCGATGAATTGAGCAGCCCCCGGAAAGAGCCGGACCTTCCCATTATCTACAGTGGGCTAAACGCTGATGATACAATCGAAGGTGCCGCAAACAAAAACCATACCAATGGCACTCCGCTGACGATTCTGATTCCGAACCTGGACCGCCATTTCATCCACATCAAGCAGTATCAGGACACGAACCGAACGCCCCGCCCGGGTCACGCGTCTTACGCTTCGTTCATAAAATACGGCCCCGACGATGACGCTATCGGTGCGGGGCTTTTCAGCGGACGCTATACCTCGCCGATTGTAGCTGCCGGATACGTCGCCAAAAAAGTCCTGAAAAAATGTGGTATCGAAATCTGTTCCTACGTCAAAGAGCTCGCCGGTGTGCGCTGCCCTGATGTAGCTCACGACAAAGCCTTTGAGTATACCAACAGCTACAAAAAAATGCGGCGTGACCTCGACCCCTTTTACCAGGAGATATACGTCAAGGGCCGTATAACAATGGAGATGCGGTTCCTGGAGAAGGCCAAAATATTGGCCGAGGTTGAGCAGGAAATAGAGGCTATTCGCGGCAAGGCTCCAAAGATGAAGCCGGCTGCAATCCGAAATAAATACACCGTGCATCCAATTCTAAACTGCCCTGACATGAATGCAGCAGAGGCAATGGTTGAGGCCTGTAATAAAATCAGTAAAACAGGCGATTCGGCCGGCGGTGTAGTTGAAGTCGTCGTTACGGGTGTCCCCATAGGTCTCGGCGAGCCGGTCTTTTACAAACTCGACGCTGAATTGGGCAAAATGCTCGGCATTGGTGCCGTCAAAGGCGTTGAGGTTGGCGCCGGCTTTGCCGTCAAAGATATGACCGGAAGCGAAAATAACGACCAAATGCGCTCCGAAGCAGGTAAAGTTATTTTCGAGTCAAATAATGCCGGCGGCATTACAGGCGGACTTTCCACCGGCCAACCCATCATTGTCAGGCTTACTGTCAAGCCTACATCTACGATTGACAAACCACAGAAGACAATTGACAAGTACACGCTGGAGAATAAGGCGCTTGCAGCTATCACAAGGCGTGATGCTACGATTGTGGGCCGCGTATGGCCGGTCGCCGAAAACTACACCGCTATCGTCGTACTGGACCACTTGATGGCCCACTACGGCTATCAAACACTAAGAGAAAAATGTCAATAGGAAAAGCCCCGGCCAAAAGCCGGGGCTCAATTCTTAGACGGAACGCTTCGGCCACAAAGTAAACTGCGACCGAAACGATGGCTTTTTACGGTTTCCACGAGTACCACAGCGGCATTGGGTCCGTCGTGTTATGGTTTGGCGACCTGTCGCGGACTAAGACTTTGAAGCTAACACCTACCATCGCACCGCCAATTTTCACCCTGTATACGCGGGGGTCACCCGCAACGTTATCTACGTTTCGCCATTCAACGCCCTCACCATATAGCTGGTCGGATGGGCCGCCACTGCTGAAATCGCTATCATCACATATGAATTTATACTCCACGCCGCTTGCATCCGTTGCTGTCATAGCTGTCATCTCAGCCCAGTAATCAAAGTCGCCTCCGCCGCCCCATATCTGATGAGGCTCGCCACACGGATCCGCAGCCGGATCCCATTCCGCCGGGTTAGGTTCCGGCTTGATCCAATCCTCAGGAGGAGCCGTAGTTGCACAAAGCACGGGCGACCAGCCGGTTGTGTTCTGCAGGGGCGATTCGTCCCTGGCCCGGACCTCATAGCAGTATTGCGTATCCGGTACCAGGCCGGCATCTGTCCAGTTCGGTTCATCCAGCCACGAGCTTAAGACCACACTATCGCGCCTGAACTGGTACTCTACGCCGCTGCCATCGTAGGAAATGGAGGCCGTCACCGTAATCGAATTCGGTGAAATTGCTTCAAATGTCAGGATCACAGGAGGCGGTTGCGGCTCAGTGATGTCTGGTCCGCCGCCCGCCACGGCACAACGGATTTCCGACCAATCCGTCTTGTTACCCGGCTCACCTGTTCCATCCGGAATCCAGCCAACACCATCGCGAGCTCTCACCTTGAAGCAGTACTCAGCACCCTGTGTAAGGCCGGTGGCCTCGTTGGAAGTACCGCTCTGCCAGCCGCTGCTGAAATTAGCGTCAGTGATACATTCGAAGTAGTACTTAACGTCCCAGCCCCAGGCATCAAAGGCGGGCTTTGCACTCATAGCAATTGATGTCTCCGAGCTCGGATAAGGCTCTATTTTCCATTGACTTGGGTCGGGTTCCGGTGCCTCATCATCCGCTACAAACCAGCATTGAGCAAAGAGGGCATAGTCTGGGAAGTTGACATCTCCATCAAACGTAAAGTCTGCGCCATCGCACCAGCCATTGCCGATGGAACAATCGTCCCTGAGCCAGCTCAAAAGGAATTGTTCAAGGTCATTGAAGTCGATGACACCATCGTAAACCAAATCGCAGAATCTGCAGCGCTCTACCGTTGCTGCGGTATAGTGGTAGCCCATATCAACGGTACCTATATCCACTACCTCGTCCGTTCGGGTGGTGTACATAATCTTCTTGTAATTGACCACCAAATCAAGATTAACCGCGAGGTCGCTGCCCGCGTCGACGCACGGGCTGTTCTGTAACTGTCCGGCGTCGGTCTGACTGAGATAGTAATCCCCGAGCAACGCGGTCACGAAGAGCGGATTAGTGTCGATGTTACTGGGATAATGAGCATCCTCAGGGTACCATCCCCAGAGCTTGCAGTAATCGTCAACCTGGGCTCCAGAGCGCCCGCCTTTAACGTCGCTATACGTGACGGTAAGAGTTGAAGGTATTGGGTCGAACAGGAAGCCGCTCCCGACCGCGATCTCGTTACCTTTTGGAGCATAGTTATTCCAGAGGATGCTGTCGACAATCGCGGAGTTGCTGTCATAAGCACAGTAGAACCCGCCGCCGAGACCGGTGCCGCTGTCGCCGAAGAGGCCCGGTGCCGCATTGCTGACGATTGTGCAGTTTGCGATCAACGGGTCGGCATTCCAATTCACAGAGATACCCGCACCGTCTCTACCGGCAAGGTTGCTGGTTATCAGGCAGTTCACAATCTCCGGAATCAGTGGAGTATCTGACCGTCCGGTCAGATATAGACCACCGCCGGAAGTATTGGCAATATTGCGGGTTATGACACAATCGCGAATCAGGGCCGCTGTGGCAACGCAATATATTCCACCGCCCTGCCCGACCAGTAAAGCATTCGGGTCATTCGGGTCATTCGGGTCAAGCACATCATAAGGAGCCTGGTTGTACCTGACTGTACACCCGATAATTGTTGTTTCCGGAGAGTAGATACAATACAAGCCACCGCCGTACTGGGCCGAATTGTGGGTGATATCGCTGTCCATAATTGACATTGTCGCTTCAATCCAATACATCGCGCCACCCTCGTTGTCGGCTACGTTCTCGATAAGTATGCTGTCGGTGACCGCAACTACGCTGTTAGGTTCGCCATACAAACCGGCACCAATCGGCGCTGTGTTCTCCGAGAAATTACAGTCGGCGATGGTTATCAGACGCAGAGAGTCACAGAGCATACCGCCGCCGAAGCCAGCCGAATTCTCGCTGAATGTGCAGTGCCAGAATGTCGGGGAACTGTTTGAGTCACAGTAAGCGCCGCCTCCGCCTTCAGCCAAGCAGTTAGTAATGACGCAGTTTACGAAATTCGGCTCACTGTCATCGGTAACATATATTGCTCCGCCGTAGCCGCCGCCACCATTGGCGTCGGCAACCGCAGAGCAGTTGCTGATAACAAGATTCTTGATTGTCGGACTGGAGTTGGAGCCGACGTATATTGCTCCGCCATTTTCACCCGTAATATTAGCATTTACTATGGTGAAGCTGCGTACCACGGTATCCGCACCTTCGCCGCTGTTGAAGATGAAGGCCCGACCGCCCTGCTGGCAATCAATAATTGTAGCAGCGACGACATCATTGTCATCAGGGTTGGTGCTGGTGATTGTGATATCTTTGCCACGCAGGTCGATACCGCCGGTGGTGTATCTGCCGGCACCAACAATAATCGTATCACGGCTTCTTGCCGCGTCAACAGCATCCTGAATGCCATTGGGCTCATCCAGGATTGAGACTTCGATTGTCTGCGGCTCTTCGAACGCAACGGCGACCGTCTTGTCACTGTCCAACATAACGCTGTTGTTCGGGTCCACGGACAAATCATCAGCGGTGCCGAGCCACGCCCTGACACGATAGCCCGGACCAGGATACGCCATAAGCGGTATGACATCTTCGGGGTACTCACCGCTTGGCGGCTCGATTGTTCCAATGCCGGCCACTACTTTCGTCGATAACCAGTGTCGTGGGCTCTCCTCGAACTCAACGGTCACGGTCTTGTCTGAGGTCATCGTAACTGTATTATTCGGCTCCGTTGACGAATCATCATCAGTACCCCACCATTCTTTTACTCTGTAGCCATAGTCAATATGTGCTACAAGCTCCACTATAGCATCCCTCGGATACAGCCTGTTGTTCGGGTCGACATAGCCGTGGGCAAGACCCGGGTCGACAGGGTCACCGTTGGCATCAACAACAATGACAGTCAACCGAGGCATAGAAGCAATCAGATAATGATATCCTATATCGACGATATTGGCGTCACCGATACCATCGGTGCGCGTAGTATATAGGTTGGGGTCCAGGACAATGTTGGGGTCACCGGCATCAATGCAGTTGCTGTCAATTGCCTGTCCAGTAGCAACGTGACTTAGATAATAACCAGGGACGAAGTTCGGCCCTTCGACAACGTTAACGAAGCAGGGGTCGTCCTCGATGTTATGGCTGCCGGCATCCCAACTGTTGCTGTCAGCATCCCACCACTGGAGCGTACAATCATCTTCAACATAAATCATGGGTGCGATGCGCGTAATTAATCCGATTGCGGTCATCATCGCTTCCACTACTTCGCTCGAACCAGCCGCCTCGAGCATTACCCCCCCAGTTCCTTCTGCCAAAGCTGTAAAATCTTCAACTGTCTCTTCCCAACCTCTAACTGGGATTGTGAAAATCCTTATCGGTGTGGGTGACTCTGTGGCTGCTGTGATAACATCGTCAATTGTGTATCCCGTAAAAGGTTCAGCGGGATCATGTGGCGGACGATGTGATGGGGCATCACCCATAAGAATAATTGCTCTACTGACATGACCACCCGCACGCCAATCTCCCGGCCCTATGTGGTCCGGGTCCGCTCCATACAGGTTGGCGTCCAGTACGGTCTCCAGCGCGTTGTGGTTAATACAATGCATCAACACGGCTAAAACGGATTCAGGCCCGTCGGCACCGCCAGACGCCGTTAGTGTATCGATTGCAGCCACTACTGCACCCGTGTCGGTTGTGAATACCGAATCATCTCGATACGGATAATTATCGGAACCGCCATAAGGAGACTCATTAAAATCTTTATAGTCCACGACGGCAATTCTGAAATCGGGAACGCTCGCCGCTATCAAACCGGTGATTCCCGTTGCCGCATCTTTCATGGCGTCGATGTCGCCGCCCATGCTGCCGGTTGTATCTATGCAGAAAACAATATCGAGCGCCGTCAACTCCGAGATTTCGTTCGGCTCCGGCTCCGGCTCAATGTCACTGTAGGATATCTTGACGATCGAGGTGAACGGCGCTGCCCAGTCACCGCTGCCTACCGCAATTTGGGAGCCCTCGTAGGTACTGACGTTGCCCCAGATTATCGAATTAATAACCTCGACATAGCTTTTATGGGAGCAATACAGGCCTCCACCGTATCCCAATCCAAGACCACCGATGATTTCGTTATTAACTATCGTGCAATTGGAGATTATCGCTTCCAACCACCAGTTACAGGAGATGCCGCCGCCATCCCGGCCGGCTTCATTATTCGCTATCAGGCAGTTATTAAGCTCGGGTCCGATGGTGGTTCCCGGGTCCTCATCACTTGCCAGGTACAAACCGCCGCCCGACATCCTGGCAGTATTGTAGCAGATTTCGGTATCCTTAATTAGCCTCGGGCCCACCCAGGAGTATATACCACCGCCCTCGGCAATATCGGAGTGTGCCTCATATCTGTTTCTGATATAATCCGGGTCATTCGGGTCGAAATTCGGATCGCTGGTGTCAATGGGGTTCAATGGGTCGAGCGGGAAGTTCGGGTCATTCGGATCACGTTCGAAGTACTCGAACCACACGGTAACTCCACCGGAAGCGTTGTTGTGTTTGATTTCACAGCGGATAATCCGCGATTCCGGAGAACGGAAGCAATATAAACCACCGCCGCAGGCAGCCGTGTTGTAGGAAATGTCGCAATCGTTAAAGTCTACGTAATTATCACGGTCGAGGAATATTGCGCCACCGTTTCCATTCGCATCGTTCTCCACCAATACAGTATGGGCGATTGTTCCCAAGCAGTTCGGGTCAAAGTATAGTGCGCCACCGTAGTTTGCCGCGTTATCTGCAAAGTTGGAGTCGATGACCAGTATTAGGTTGTCGGAACTATAGAGGATAGCCCCACCGCCGTCTTCGGTTGCTGTATTATGCGTGAACGTGCAGCCATTCACTTCTGATATGCATCGGACATCGTAGGCAATTCCACCCCCGGCGTATCCCGCGGTGTTGCCGGTAAATGTGCATCCGTTGATAGTTGAGTTGCCATCTTGAGCATAATAGATGCCGCCGCCATCGTAGCCTGCCGCGTTCTCGGCAAACGTACAGTCAATAAACAGCGGCCAACTGCCGGTAGCACAGTAGACTGCGCCGCCATACCCACCAAAGGCTGAGCAATTGGTAATTGTACAACCTATAAAGTCAGGTTGGCCATTACTGCTGACATATACGGCACCACCATCGGCATTCGTGACGCTGCAGTTGCTTATCATGACCTTGCGCAAGCTCGGGCTACTACCAGGGCCAACGTATATAGCACCACCGTCGGTAGCGGCGCTGCAGTCGCTTATTATAAGATTCGCAAGGGTCGGACTGCAATCGGCGTCGATGTATATAGCGCCGCCGGGCCCTTCCAAAGAACTGGCGTTGATTATCGTAAAGCCATTTATAAGCGTATTAGCATCTTCACCGTGGTTAAACGTGAAGGCCCGACTACTCCCCCCACAGTCAATTATCACAGCGGCAACAAAGCAAGGATCCTCAGGAAGGGCACTGACCAACTTAACGTCTTCTTTGCCGTCAAGATTGATATCGCCGTCATAAGTGCCCGGATAAACGACAATTTTGTCGCCACTTCTCGCCGCGCCAACAGCCGCCTGAATTGTTGTATGATCGTACCCCACACCTTGACCCACGGAAATCGGCTCTGGAAGCTTAAACTCAAGGCCAATAGTCTGGTCGGAGTCTATTACCACGTCGTAAACCGTAAGCACAGAGAGTAAGGCGCCATCATTAGCATCGTACCAGCCATCGACGTAGTAGCCCAGGTTGGGTTCTGCTCTAAACGTTACTGTTTCGCCTTCGAGGTAATAACCCACGAAGTTGTCAATTAAATCTGTGTTGGGGTCCACCGAGAAGAAGCCGTTGCCGTCGACCACATTCACTGTCAGCTCGTACTCAGGAATAGGCTCAAACTCAACGGTAACAGTCTTGTGTTCGGTCATTATGACGGTGTTCTGGTTAGCATCAAAGGCTGGCTCGTTCTCCGCACCGCTCCACGCCTTGACCCTGTAACCGTCGCATGGGTCGGCAACGAGTGTCACCTGCGTATCGGCGTAGAAGACATAAGTATTGAGGAACCAGATGTAACTAATCGGTCTCGGCTCACTCGGCGCAACCGTGCCGTAGACAAGGTTCGGGTCAGGGATTGGGTCGCCGTTAGCGTCAACCACGTTAATGGTCAACAGGTACCAGGCAATTCCATGCTCATAATGGTAACCCAAATCAACCTCATTATCGTCGCCAATCCCATCAGTTCTCGTGGTATATACGTCTAAACCGAAATCGCTTGCGAGGCCGCTTCCGGCATCAACACACGGGCTGTTCGCATCCTGGCCGGCATCCCACCAGCTCAGATAGTATCCGGCCACAAACAGCGGATCTAAATCGATATTATTCGTGTCGGGATTCCAGCTATTCACATCCCAACTGTAGAAGTCGTTGGCGTCATTCGGCTCCCAGCCGTACAGCCAGCAGGTTTCATCAACATAGATGGGCGGCCCGACTGGAATTTCACCACCGAGCACTTGCTGTAACACTCCGCCGCCAAACTCGGTAATGAATCCGGCAAACGACCCAATCCAGAAGTGATTAAGCGCACCGAATCCCATGCCCTCAAGGTCATACGGAAGCGCCTCATGATAGAATTCGTTTACAAGCACCCCGTCCGGCGTGTATTGCAAAATCCAGTCCCCGAGCTGGTCGCCAATCCAAAGGTAGCCGTCGAAGAATTCCATTCCATCGTGGTGTGACGCACCTGTTTTTTCGGGATAGGTGAATATCCACTCCCAGGTACCATCAGGACCCCAGGACCCATCATACCTATACATTTCGAACCTGTCAGTGCAGGAGTACCAGATGTCGTTCTCCTCATCATACGCAAGCGTTTGCGGACCCATCGACCCCGCTTCGAAAGAAGGAGCAATCGTGGAGTCAAACACATAGTTACCTGCAGGACCGCCTGCAACAGGATTTGCTGCCGCTGGATCAAACACGAACTTTAGAATACCAGTACTTGAGCTCTTTACATAAATCTCGTTATTCTCGGCATCGACATAAAACTCAGCTGAATGACCGAAAGAGTAATCGCCGAGAGCGAACGTTCTCTCGAGAGTGAACGTTCTTGGTTCCATTGGGCCAGTGTCGTAAGGATTGTTCGGATGTGTATCGGCACTCGTACCTTCCGGAATGGTGACGGTATGAATGTAGGCCGTGCTGCCGCTGACGTAGATGATTCTATCAGTTCCATCGCTGCCTACCCAGCCGTCAGGGCCAAAAGTACCCGACAGGTTGGTATCAAAAACTGCATAGATAAAGTAGTCCGGGTTATTCGGGTCACCACCACCAATCGGGCCGATCGGGCCAACGTCATTAGCCTCACACGGATCCTGGTATATCTGGATGTCACTATTGGTAATGCTGACCGTCGAAGGTATTGGATAGAACGGCTCGTCTTCTATTGCCACCTGCGAACCGTAAGCGCCAATATTGCCCCAGATGATGGAGTTGATAACATCTACCGTGCTTCCATAAGTGCAATACAGACCACCACCATAAGACGGCACCTCGGTCAGTTCGTTATCAGCTATTGTACAATTGGAAATCGCCGCTTCTACCAGCCGGTCACAGGATATGCCACCGCCGTTCTTGCCGGATATATTGTTCGCTATCAGACAGTTTGTAAGTTCCGGAGTAGCGAGATAACCAAGATTTGTTGTTGATGCCGGATGACCGCCCAGATACAAACCTCCGCCTGAGCCGGTGGCCCTGTTCTCCATGAAAACACAGTCGAAGATATTGGCATCGGTTGTGAAGACGTAGAAACCACCGCCGGCACCGTATATGACAACCGGCACATTAGCATCATTGGGCTCGTTAGGCCCGACCAAACTTGCCTCACCCGAAACGATATTACCCTGGACAACGCACCTGGAAATATCGGCAACACTGTCTATCGAGAACAAACCCCCGCCGACGTATGCCGTATTGTCAAAGAAACTGCAATCCATCATCCCGACCTCCGCTGTCGTCCAGTAGATAGCGCCACCGATAGATGCCGAATTGTCCACGAAGTTGCAATCAGCTAAGGTAGCTTCCACAGGTCCAAACTCGTAATAGCCGTAGTCATAGGCATCCATATATCTGCCATACATATAGATGTCGTTCGGGTCCAGGCTGGTTCTGCTGCCTTCCAGGCATATCCCGCCGCCGTAGCCCGTAGGCTGGCTCCCGTGATACGTAGCCCGGTTGCCTTCCACTCTGCAGCCCTCGAACGTTGCCTTGCAGCCGCTGCCGCAGTGTACTGCCGCGCCGAAGCTTGGAATGTTGTAGTTCCTTCGAGGCTGTTCCTGAACACCGGACCAACTAAAGCCGCCGAGCCCGCTGATGCTGCCTTCGGTTACGTTATCAACAAAATTGCAGCCAACGAAGTTAGGCTCGCTCAGTACGGCACAGTACACGGCGCCGCCTCTTGCGCTGAACTTCGCCGGGTCATCTTGATTGGGGTCGTGGTCGGTTAATCCACCGTATCCACCGGCACCATACTCACCGCCGTCGCCGCCGTCACCGCCGTTACCGCCGGTGCCCTGGCAGTTTCTAACGGTGCAATTTATGAATGTCGGCTTCGTTCCGGCATCGCAGAATATGCCGGCCCCCAGCGCCTGACCGGCCATACCTCCTGAACCGCCGCGGGCATATTGTGCGCCGCCACCACCGTCACCGCCGTCGGCACCAAATGCGCTGCAGTTCTCAATCAGGCAGTTAATGATTGTCGGGGTGCAGCCCCACCGGAACATCTTGTAGCCGAAGGGGGAATAGGGGTCAGCCACGTATTCATAGTAGAAGATCTCACCGATGTAAATACCGGCACCTCCGGCGCTGCCGCCGTTGCCGCCGGCGCCGCCAGGCTGTCTCTCTTCGCCGCCAGCATTTCCACCTGATGCATTGCCTCCGGTAACCGAGCAGTTTCTGACGATACAATTGGCAACGACGTGATTTCCAACCACAGTAATGGCCGCGCTGCTCCCCACATAGCCCGTACCTGTGAACGCGCCCCCGTAAGTATCCATATTGACATAAGACATGTTATCACCGCCGTCAAAACCGCGTTGACCCGGCTCTTCGGGGTCTATAGCATCCATAACATAGGTGTTTATGTTCGCTATGGTAACGCCATTGAGCACGCAGGTGCCTCCGGGCGTACCAATAAGGTGGAAGCCCCCCCTGTTCTCGTCGGCGCAATTAATAACCACACTGTTCGGGTCATCGGGGTTGCCGACAATCGTAATATTCTTGCCCACAACAGTGTAGCCGGTCCCTGGGTACTCACCTGTGGCGATGACAATTGTGTCACCGTCTCTCGCGTCGTTTATCGCCGTTTGAATTGATGTGTACGCGTGGGTGCCGCCCACGTGCAAAGTACGAGGCCACACCGGCTCAAAGGCAACATTGACAACTCTGTGACTGTACATCGTAGCCGTGTTGTAGTTGGCAAACGATGTATCATCATCGGTGCCCAACCAGTAGAGAACTCGACAGTTAGCATCAGGCTGTGCCAACAGGGTCACCATGGTGCCCGGGATAAGATTGACATCAACAGGCGATGTCACCGAGTTGACCTCGCCAATAATGGTGACATAATTAGGATCATGATATTCAAACTGGACAATGCCGTTGCTACCATCAATACTTATCGTCAACGTGTACATGACCGGCGGCCCGTCGTAGAACGGATAGTGGTAGCCCATATCCGCCGGTCCCGAGTCGGGGTAATTCTTAATGTTTGTTGTTATCTCGCCCAGATTGTAATTCGGGTCATCCAGCAGGTCGTTGAGAGCATATTCCCCACCGGCATCAACACACGGACTGGTTTGCGCCTGGCCAGCTGTCATTTGACTGAGGTAGAAAGGACCAAGACCGCCGGCTGTAAACAGCGGATTGAGACTTATGTTGCCCTCGCCCTCGTCGCCGTTCTCAATGCAGGAATATGTCGCTGAGCAATTATAAAGGTCATCGCCGTAGTACCATGGGCTGCCCCAGTAGCCCCACAAGCCGCCGTTGAGGCCTATGATACAGTGATTGATTACCGGGCTGGAGTCACGAGCGGCAATGCCACCCTTCGGGCCCGGACCAGGGAATTCCTCAGTTGGGTACTCAAGGCCGTAATTGTATACGATTGTGCAGAACCGGATTGTAGCAGGCGACTCATACAAGTAAATCGCGCCGCCAATCTCGGTCGATGTGTTCTGCGTAATCAGGCAGTTGATAATCTCCGGAGCCGACCCGGCCTCAGCGTACACACCTCCGCCAAACCCGCCTGCCCAGTTGTTGCTGATTTGGCAGTTGGTGATTCTGACGAACGCGTTCGTAAGATAGATTCCGCCGCCGTCACCGTAGGAATAGTTGTTGATAATCTTGCAGTTAGTTATCATCGGAGCAACTGCATTCGGGTCATCAGCATCCGCGCCACCGGATGTATTGCGCAGGTATACACCACCGCCTCCATCCGTAGCGTGATTGCCGGTGATTAAGCAGTTTTCAACCCACGGGCTCGAGTTGCCGTCGTAGAACAGGGCGCCTCCGAAGTCGGCGTAACCATCGGTAATAGTAAAGCCATCTACGATATAATTCGGGTCTTCACCACCATCGAATATGAAACCACGGTGCGGCTCTGTTCCTGGGCCGCCGCCGTAGCCGCCGCCGCCGCAGTAAATGATGCAGTTGTCGGAGCCGTCTTTGCTTCGCACTGTTACAGGCACGCCCCTGAACTGCAGGTCGCGGTTACCCGGGCCGGTGTAGGTGCCGTCACAGACAATGACCACGTCCCCCTCATAGATAGCGGCGTCAATGGCAGACTGAATTGTCACATAGAAGGTATTGGGTTCTCTCTCAATATAGATATCATTCAGACCCTTCAGCCCGAATTCGACCGTGACGTACTCATTAGGTTCATTCATAGTCACGATTTTGTTAGGCTCTCTGGTCAAATCGTCATCGGTGCCGGTCCAGAACTTGACTTCGTAGTTCGGGTCCAGCGGCGTCGCAATTAGCTGTACTTCCGTAAGGTCGTAGTAATCGTAGATACCGGCGTTCGCATCAGCAAAAAGAGGTGCCGGATAGTTCGGTTCCACCATTCCGGGCCCGCCGACTACACTCAAATGTAACTGGCGTATCGGAATCGGCTCGAACGCAACCGTGACAGTCGTGTCTGACGTCACTGTGACCGTATTCTCGTTGGTATTCCAGGCAGGGGTATTCTCGGTACCGGTCCATTGCATGACCCTGTAAGCCTCGCAGGGATCGGCTATCAGTGTCACCACCGTACCAGCGTAATAAGAATAAGTGTTGGTATTCGGATCAAAGGTGACCCATCTCGGTGCGTTCGCTTCAACAGTACCACCGTTGCTATCCACGACAATAATAGTCAAATCATACCGAATGAGGCCCTCGCTGTAGTGGTAACCCATATCAACCAGGTCGGTGTCGTTGGCGCCGTCCATACTTGTAGTATACATGTCCATAGCAATGTTGGGGTCATTTGCATCCCCGCTACCGCGGTCAACGCATGGGCTGTTCGCGTCCTGGCCGGTGTCGTAATGACTTAGATAATAGCCGCCGACGAAGGCCGGGTCTTCGTCGATATTATTAGTGTCATCCGTCCAACTATTGACATCCCAGGTCCAGAAGTCATAGGGGTCGTTGGGCTCCCACCCATACAATATGCAGCCTTCCTCAACACGGATAGGCGGCCCGACTGGAATTTCAAGAACCCCTTGTTGCATCTCACCGCCGCCAAACTCGGTAATAATCGGACTGAATGAGCCCGCCCAGAAGTGACCCAATGCGCCATATCCCATGCTCTCAATCTCGCCGCCGCCGCCAATCGGTTCATGATAATAAATGCCCACGAACTCGCCATCCGGGGTATATTCCAAAACCCAGTCGCAGACCATGTCAACGATAAATAGGTTTCCGTTGGCGAATGCCAATCCATCGTGGTGCGAGCCAGCAGTCACGGGCGTATATTCAAATGCCAGTTCCCAGATGCCGGCAGGACCTTGCGCTGCATCATACTTCAATATCTGCACGGGGTCGTGTGTCCCGGCGTAAAAGACGTTGTTATTCGGATCCCAGGTCATGGTTTGTGTAAGCTCACCGGGTTGCGGACCAACCACGGAGTCGAATACATAGTTACCCGCAGGCCCACCAGCCACTGGATTTGCCGCGTTTGGATCGAACACATACTTCAAGATACTGGGGTCGGGACCCAAATAGAGCACATTATTCTCAACATCCACACAGAACGCGGAATGGTCACTAAAGGTAAACTCGCTGCCGAGTGGGAAACTCCTCTCAGCGGTGAACGTCCTTGGGGCAATGGGCCCAGGTGAGTATGGATTGTTCGGATGCGCGTGTGGGTCGGCGCCCGCGGGGATAGTAACTCTGTAAATATGGGCGTTTAGACTATATGTGGTACCATTAGGATCATCGTATGACCAACCGTAGTAAATGACTCTGTCAATCCCGTCACTACCTACATACGACCCAACGCCAAGGGGACCATAATTATCACCCTCATCGGTCCTATAATCGAGCCCCGTATCAAACCTACTGTAGATAAAGTAGTCTGGGTTGTCAGGGTCGCCGCCGCCGATTGGGCCTATCGGGCCAACGTCATTGGCCTCACACGGGTCCTGGTAGACCTGTATGTCACTGTGAGTAATGCTAACAACCGATAGCAATGGTACGGCTGGGTTGCCGCTGCCCACTGCAACCTGCGAGCCATGACTGCCAACATTGCCCCAGATGATTGAGTCGATGACTTCCACAATGCTTTTATAAGAACAATACAAACCTCCACCGAAGGAAGGTACGATCGTAAGTTTGTTATCAGCTATAGTGCAGTTCGAAATTAGCACATCCACAAACCAGTTGCACGAAACTCCGGCACCGTCTCGGCCCGCCGTATTATCGGTTATCAGGCAGTTCTTAAGCTCTGACCGAACTGCTAATTCAACGTCGTCGTCGCTGGACAGATATAAACCTCCGCCGCACGTGGTCGCGGTATTGTCCGTGATTTGACAATCAGCGATTAAGCCCGGCCCGGCAAATGAGAATATGCCGCCGCCCCGAGCGATGCCTGTGCCATCCTCAACAACGATATAGTTCGGGTCGCCCGGGTTAAAGTTCGGGTCGGTAGTATCAACTGGATTGTCAAGGTCCGGTAAGTTCGGGTCATTCGGGTCCGGCGGGTAATAAGAGCGAATAATTCGTCTCGCCTCGTTATATTGTATCGTACAGTTAATTACCTCTGCCATCGGAGAATAACTGCCATACAGACCGGCGCCACGAGCAGCTCTGTTGCGCAAAATACTGCAATCCACAACCAAAAAGTCATCGCATTCGGTAAAGTATATGCCGCCTCCATCTTCATCTGCTTCATTAGATGTTAATGTGGTGTCGGTAATTGTTCCCTCGCAGCCCGAGCCAAGATACAGCGCGCCACCATAGTTTGCTGAGTTGTTTGTAAAGTCGCATCCGGCAACCGTTATCACATTCCCAACGTTGCACAGGACGCCGCCACCGAGGAAATCAGCCGCGTTGCCGCTGAAGGTACAGTCGGTCAGTTCTATTTCGGCGTCGAGAGCACAGCATATCGCACCGCCATCGCCGCCGGCATAGGTCACTATGAAGTTCGGGTCCACAGGTGTACCGCGTTCGGAACTTACATAGTTGTCGGCGAACGTGCAGTTGGTAAATACTGTTGAGCTGCTCATGCCACAATAAACCGCGCCTCCGGAGCCGCGACTGACCGTACAGTCCGTAAATGTGCAGTCTCTAAACTCGGGACTGGCGTAGAAGCTGACGTATACCGCACCACCGTCCGAACTATAGACGCTGCAGTTATTAATCGTGACATTCACAAAGGTCGGACTCGCGCCGGCACCAATATATATCGCGCCGCCCCTGCCATCACTTGTGCCACAGTCACTTATAATCATATTTGCAATGTATGGACTCGCACCGGCACCTACGAATATCGCTGCGCCGCCTTCGCCGGCAAGAGAACCATTGACTATCCTAAAGCCGCTTATTACTGTGTTTGCATCTTCGCCGCCGTTGAAGATAAATGCCCGGCCGCTTCCTCGGCAGTCAATAACCGTCCAAGGAACAATGTTAGGGTCATCGTGGTTGAAGCTAAACAATCTTATCTCTTTGCCTTCCAGGACAATATTGCCGTCGTAGATACCTTCAGAGACAATAAGTACGTCACCGTTTTCTGCATCTTCGACGGCCTGCTGAAGCGCATCTCCGCCACCTGAGACTTCGGTGTAGTTCGCTGGCTTAAACTCAATACCAAAGGTCTGGTTAGAATCCATAACCACGTCCAGAGTTCTCTTGATGGAAATCGCTGTGCCGTTCGCATCATACCAGGCCCGGACGTAGTAGTTCGGCTCCGGTATCGCACGCAGAGTCAACTCTGTACCCTCGTAGTACCAGCCGCTGTTTGGATCGACATAACCGCGCGCCGAGTTCGGGTCAACAGGTTCACCATTAGCATCAACCACAGTAACAATCAGTTCGTGCTGAGTCGCCCCTTCACTGTAGTGGTAACCTATATCTACTATCGCGCTATTCGGGTCGTCGTTGGGGTCGCAGGGGTCATAGTCATCAGGAACACCGTCAATCCGTGTCGTATACGTATGCAGAAGGATGCTGGGGTCGTTCGCATCAGCGCTTCCGGCATCGATGGCCGGGCTGTCGAACAATTGACCAGCCGCGATATGGCTCAGATAGTATCCGCCGACAAAGCACGGGTCACCGCATATGTTTGTGGTGCCAAGCTCCCACGGACAATTCGGTTCGTTGGGGTCCCAACCTATCAGTGTGCAGCCATCTTCTACATGGATTGGGTCGCCGGCTGATATGCGGATTAGGCCACTCTCAACGGCAAAGATAAGACGTCCCGGAATTGAGCTGTCGCGGCTGAGATATATCAGACCGGTCTCACTGCTGTCCAGGAACGCACCATGTACGCCGGAGCCCTCAAGTTCCATGAAGGTCCCGGGACGGCCCGTGCCATTCGAGAAACCAGCCCGTGCAGACTCGCCGCCGAAGCCGTTCACGCCCATACTGGCGTCACCGGTCTCCCACTCAATCTTCTCGTAGTTAAACTCAATGTCAAAATCACCCGGAGCCCGGTCAGAGCGGTCAATGAGTATTAACTGGAAGCTGCAGAGCTTATCCATATGGTAACTGTAGTAGCCAACGTTGAGCCAGTTTACGCCAAAGGCAAGATGACCATCAACGAGACCTGTCCCGTAGGTCACCAAAGGCGAACCTTCCGGTCTCGTGTCGACATCGGCGAAGAACGGCGCGATAATCGACGTGCCGATTTCCCCGGTCAGGCCGAACGGCGTGTACGTTCCCATCGGAGCATCAAAGGTTACATTGCCGTTGTTGTTCACATACAGGCTGGAAGTGATAGTGCCGTAATAGTTTATAATAAATCCAATATCTACTAAGTCGGTGTAGAGGTCGTCATTCGCCGCCAGTGAATAAGCATCAAATCCCTCCCGAATAACCGGCAGCGCATCCGGGTTAACCGGCTGCGAAGGCTCGGCAATTCTGGTGTCCACGACGCTGTGCTCGACTGTAAGTGTGGACGGCCACTCGTATGACCGAGCACCGCTGCCAACTGCTAACTGAGAGCCCTTGACCGAGGAATTGCCCCAAATAATGCTATCGGTAACCAAAACGTCACTCTCAAACGAGCAGTACAAACCCCCACCGTAGGAAAGCAGTCCTATCAGTCTGTTATTAGCTATCGTGCAATTGGAAATTATCGCTTCTATGAACCAATTACACGAGATGCCCGCCCCGTCTCGGCCTGCCTGGTTCTTGGTTATCAGGCAGTTCTTGAGCTCTACGGCCACTCCTGATTCAAAGTCATCATCGCCGGCAAGGTACACAGCTCCACCTGAGGTTGTGGCGGTATTGTAGCTGATTTGGCAGTCTTTAATAAGCTGCGGACCTGCAAACGAGAAGATACCGCCGCCCTGAGCAGGCCCAGTGTCATCCCGATGTTGCACGGAGGTATAATTCGGGTCGTTCGGGTCAAAGTTCGGGTCGCTCGTATCAACCGGATTGTCAAGGTCCGGCAGGTTCGCGTCATTCGGGTCAGGGTAGAAGTACTCGTACGATACAACGACTCGCAGAGCCTCATTGTGCCTAATGTTACAGCCGACAATACTCGATTCCGGACTGTACAGACAGTACAAACCAGCGCCGTGTGGAGCTGTATTGCTCAATATATCGCACTCAGAAACAACTATGTTCGAATCAGTAATGTATATCGCGCCGCCGTCTTCGTCCGCGTCGTTGCCTACCAAGAGGCTGTTGGTAATTGTTCCCGTACAGTTCGGCTCACAATACAATCCACCGCCGAAGATTGCTGAGTTGTTTGCAAAGTTACAGTCGTTAACTGTCATAACGTTTCCGACACCGTAGAGGATACCGCCGCCGTAATCTTCAGTCGCTGAATTCCCGCTGAATGTACAACCATTGACATCTGATACGCAGTTGATACCGCAGTATGCTCCACCACCGGAATCGGCTGTGTTTCTGCTAAACGTGCATTCGTTGAGCGTCACTGCGCCCTCGTGAGCACAATGCAGACCACCGCCACTATATCGTGCGTAGTTATCGCTAAAGGTGCAGCCCGTAAATTCTGGTGAACTGGCAGTACCACAGTAAACGCCGCCACCTGAGCCCATGGAAGCGGAACAGTTGATAATTTTGCAGTATTTCAACGTAGGATTACTGTTGCTGCTGATATATACGCCGCCGCCGTTGCCACTGGCGCTGCAGTTCTCAATCACAATATTGTTCAGGCTGGCGCCACTGTTGGAGCCAACATATATGGCGCCACCGCTGCCATTAACGACGCTGCAGTTTCTTATGATAAGGTCCGCGAGCGTTGGACTGCTGCCGAAACCGATATATATAGCACCACCCGACGTACCGCTAAGACTGCCGTTGATTATCGTAAAGCCCTCGATGACCGTGCCGGGGCCTTCACCGCTGTCGAAAATAAAGGCACGAGTACTACCCCCACAGTCGATAATGGCTGTCTCAACTAAATCGGGATTAACGGGAAGGATACTGACAATTGCAATCTCTTTGCCCTGTAAGTCAATATCGCCGTCGTAAGTATAGCCTTTCTCAACAACAATTATGTCGCCGTGGCCGGCAGCTTCAACAGCATCGCGAAGGGCAGGACCTCCACCGGTAACGAGAGTCGTGCGTCGAGGTTTGAACTCAAGCGTGTACGCACGGTTAGAATCCATTACCACGTCAAAGACCTTACTAATGGAAGCTGCCGCGCCGTTAGGCTCATACCAGGCCTCCACGTAATAGTTGGCATCTGGCAGCGCCGTCAAGGTTGACACATGGCCCACAAAGTTTGTGTATGTGTACGTGTTAGTGTTAGAATCGTACGATTTGAAGTAGTCGGGGTCTACCGTGAATGTACCGTTGGCATCGGTCAAAGTTATAGTCAGCTCGTACAGGGCGACACCCTCGCCGTAGTGGTAACCCATGTCCACGTTGCTGTCTGGAATGTCATTTGCGCCGTCGATTCTCGTAGTATACGTACCCGCACCAGTAAAGACATCTTTTGCAAGGCCGGTTCCCGCATCAATGCACGGGCTGTTTACCTCCTGGTCGGTGTCGATGTGACTTAGATAATAACCGTGGACAAAGTTCGGGTCTTCGCCAAGGTTAAAGTTGTTGGCGTCCCAGCTCTCAGGCGTCCAGCTCCACGGATTATTGGGCTCATCCGGCTGCCACCCTACAAGCGTGGCATCACCTTCAACAAAAATCGGCGGATAGAACGGTCGCACGTCAGAGAATGACCCATACTGGAAAAAGACCGCCGAATCAAGGATACTATCGCCCGCGTCGGCAATGGCCAGCTTGATGTGGTGCACGCCCGGACCGACATTTAACGCCTCGGCGGTAAATACGTTGAGGAAACCGTCGTATTCAAATGCGTAGCCCGGTTCATCTCCCTCGAGATCACTGGGGTCATTATTATTGAACAGCTCCGGATAAGAGGCGTCTTGCCCGAACGGATTACCACCATTAACGTTATTTATAGAAACCGGCGTCTGGGTCCCGGGAATCAAGGCGATATTCTTACCGTCAAGGAAAAATCCGAACACATCGTTAAAGCTCGTGTTTGCGTATTCGTTGTACTCTTCCGAAGCAAACACATAGCTGAAGAACAGGTCGCCTCCTTCGCTGACAAAATCAAATTCAAGCACGACCGCATCATGAACCGAATACCCGGGAATAAGTTCAGCTAAATCATCATCTCCGGGTTGACCGTTATTTCCTGTCGCGCCGTCTTGTGAGTTGACCCCCGGCTGGCAAGGGTCGGCGCCGGGCGCAGTACTTGCATGCCCGCTGGTCAAGATGATACCAGCTTCCATGCCAATACCGGCTGCTATACCGCCCACAAAGGTTCCCGCAGCATTCGGGTCACCGGTAAATGATATGTTACTCGCTGAGATTCCCGTGCCAAGAATGTTCTCTACCAAAGTCTCTGCGTCGACCGGCGTGGTGACCGTCAAAACAGGAGCAAAACCGATTGGACTGATAAGGCCGACCTGATTCGGGTCGTTAGGATCAACGGGTTCGAAGTACGGCCCAACAGTGCTGTAAGTAACGTCAACCGCTGCCGCGTACGACTGACAGTCCGCACCGCTGCCCGCAGCGATTTGCGCACCGGCTGCGCCGATATTACGCCAGATTATAGAATTGACAACCTCTACGTTGCTCTCGTAGGAAGCGTACAGGCCGCCGCCTATTCCGGGAACCGTGTTGTCTGCTATCGTGCAGTTGGAAATCAACAGCCAGTTGCCCCAATTCGAAGACACTCCTCCACCGTCCCTGATGGCTGAGTTGTAGGCCAGCAGGCAGTTCTTAAGCGTCGTTAAGTAGTATTCTCCATAGGCGAAGTATATACCACCGCCTGATGTTCCGGCACTATTGCCAATGATTTCACAATCCTGTATTAAGCTCGGGCCTGACCAGGAGTATATACCACCGCCCCGGGCAATAGCGGTCCTGTCCTCGATTGTGAGGGTAATAAGATTCGGGTCGTTCGGGTTAAAGTTCGGGTCATCCGGGAAGACCTGAATCGGCGGCAGCACCTGCGCGTTCGGGTCGTTGGGGTCCAGAGGCCAATTCGGGTCATTCGGGTCAGGCAGATAGTACTCGTAGTATATCTTAATGCCGACAGCCTCGTTGTGTTTGATATCGCAGTTGGCAATTGTCACTAACGGCGAATCGACGCAGTACAGGCCTGCACCATAAAGCGCTGTATTGTAAGAGATATTGCAGTCAGCGACTAATAAATCGCAGTCGGTGACGTAAACGGCACCGCCGTACATATTCGCGTCGTTACCCAACATTAAGCTATTGGTGACTGCTCCTGAGCAGTTCGAGTCAAAGCACAACGCACCGGCATGTTGAGCCGAGTTGTCGCTGATGTTGCAGTCGACAATCGTTATTGAGCTATCGCCCTTGTAGCGAATACCGCCCCCGGCGTCAAGAAGGGCTCTATTGCCGACGAATGTACACTCATTGACTTCCGATACGCAGCCGAGAGCATAGTAGGCTCCGCCGCCCGAACCTGCCTCGTTGTTCGTGAGTGTGCATCGGTCGAGCGTCGATGTGCTGTCGTCAGAGCAATAGAGTCCACCGCCACCGTGGCCTGCAGTGTTGCCGCTAAACTCGCAATCTGTTAATTCCGGCGAGCTGCCCGCTCCGCAGTAGACCGCACCACCATAACCATCCGACGCAGAGCAACCCGTAATTGTGCATTGTATAAATGTCGGTGTGCTGTCGGGGCCAACGTATACCGCACCGCCATCACCATCGCTGGCGCTGCAGTTGCTTATCTCAAGTTTCTTAAAGGTCGGACTGCTGTTGGAGTCAGCGTATATAGCACCGCCGTCACCGCTACTGACACTACAGCTATTTATCGTAATAGCGCACAACTTCGGACTGCTGCCGGGACCGATGTATATAGCGCCGCCGTCGGCGTCGCTTACACTGAAGTTGCTTATGATAAGATGCGCAAGGGTCGGATTGGAATTAGCATCGATGTATATGGCGCCGCCGGGTTCGCCGTTAAGGCCGCCATTGATTATCGTAAAGCCGTCCACTACTGTGTTGGTGTCTTCACCGTGGTTGAACGTAAACGCACGACCGCTGCCTTGGCAATCGATGATCGTTTTGGCAGCCACATCAGGATCCTCGGGGGCCGTGCTGATTAATCTGACGTCTTCTCTGCCGCCGAAGTTGAGGTCGCCTTGATAAGTGCCTTCATGCACAATAATTGTGTCACCGCTTCTGGCTATTGTGTCGTCGCCACTGCTTCCGTCGGCAAGAGCTGCCTGAATCGTCGCGTGGTCATGGCCCGGACCCTGGCCTACATTAATTTTAATCGGCTGTCTGAACCGAAGCGTATAGGTATGGTTAGAATCCATTACAACATCATGGACCCCCAGAACCGAAACTAAGGTGTTGGCGTCGTACCAACCTTCAACGTAATAATTAGCATCGGGCGCCGCCCTCAGCGTAACAGTTGTGTCCTCAACGTAAGAATCCTCAAAAGTAGTTACCGGGTTGATGTTGGGATCTACCAGGAACAAGCCGTTGCCGTCGACCACCGTCACCTTCAGCGTGTATACAGGTCTATGCTCAAACTGGACGTTGACGTCCCGGTCCTCAACAACTGTCACATAGTTGTTCGGTTCAACAGAATTGTCGTCGTCAGTGCCATACCAGGCCTTCACTCGATAGTTCGCGTCCGGATACGCCATCAGCGACACCGGATTCTCACTGTAGCCCTCATAGACCTTTATCTCGCCGTTTGGATCGACCGTGCCGTTGCCATCAACTACGCTGACGGTCAGCAAGTGCCAGATGAGCCCTTCGCTGTAGTGATAACCCATATCTACGATGTTGACGTCGTTGACACCGTCCATTCTCGTCGTATATGTGTGCATACCAATGTTCGCGTCATTTGCCTCATCACTTCCGGCATTAATACACGGGCTGTCGAACGACTGTCCTGCATCGATATGACTTAGATAGTAGCCGGCAACAAAGCATGGGTCTGCGTCGATATTGCCCGTGTTTGAATCCCAACTGTTGACGTCCCAGCTCCAGAAGTCATTGGGGTCATTCGGGTCCCAGCCTACGAGTACACAACCCGTTTCGACATGGATAGGCGGTGTGGCTGGTGGTGCTCCTTCAAGGCCAGCCTGCAACAGGCCACCGCCAAACTCGCTAATCGAGCCGCCGTGTGACCCGACCCAGAAGTGCTCCAATGCGCCAAATCCTAGCGCCTCAACCTCGTGCTCAAAGGGAGCATGCCAGAAAACGTCCGCCAGAATACCATCCGTGGTGATTTTCAGAACGTAGTTACTGTACATATCAATCAAATAGAGATATCCGTTGACAAACTCCATTCCATCGTGGTGTTCGGACTCAGGATATCCGGTACGGTCCACCTCCGGAACCATCTCATCATAGGTAAAGGCAAGCTCCCACTCGCCGTCAGGCCCCTGTGCTCCTTCATACTTCCATACTTCTCTCGGAGCCTCATTGTAGCCCATCGACCCTGAGTACCAAGTATTGTTATCCGGATCATAAGCAAGCGACTGTGTCCAATGAAGCCCGTAACGACCTCCCTCCTCCGGAGTCGGTGGAGCAATTGTGGAGTCATAGACATAGTTGCCAGCAGGTCCGTCCTCAACGAGATTCTCTGCGGCCGGATCAAACACATATTTTCGAATACCAAACCAGTAGGCCCCCAAATAAAGCTCGTTATTGGCGGCATCCACATAGAATTCGTTGTCATGGTCCAGGGTCACACCGAGGTCAAAAATTCTCTCAAGGGTGATTGTTCTTGGCGCGATATCTCCCGGTGCGTACGGGTTATTCGGGTGCGCGTGCGGATCGGCACCAGCCGGAATTGTCACGGTATAAATGTACGCCAGTGAATTATTATAGTGGATGATTCTGTCAATTCCATCACCGCCCACCCATCCGTCACTACCATAGGAGCCAGTACTCCAAGGACTGGGGTCATTCACTTCGCGATGGTTCGGCTCAAACGCCCAGTACACAAAGTAGTCCGGTGTATCCGGGCCCAACAGGCTCGGGTCAACCGGCTCAGCCGGACCCACAACATTGACATCGCACGGATCCTGGTAGACTTGGATGTCACTGTAGGTAACTCTAACTATAGATGGCCACGGATGACATTCGGCACCACTGCCTACCGCAATCTGAGAGCCACTGTCGCCAGTATTGCCCCAGATGATAGAGTCAATAACCTCGACATAGCTTTTGTACGAACACAACAGTCCACCGCCGTAGCCGTTCGTGACCGTATTGTCGGCAATCGTACAATTAGAGATTATTGCTTCGACAAACC
>CAZOUM010000028.1:0-37033 GCA_964582985.1 uncultured Pirellulales bacterium
TTTCTTATCTTCGACTTTAAGTTCGTTGAGAATATTTTTAACTTTGGATTTAAGTGCATCCTGATCCTTGAGTTCTTCTTTCATTTTTACCAGCGATGCCTGATCCTTTTCTTTTCTGTCGGCAGCGTCACACTCCGAAAGAATCTCTTTTATGCGTTTATCTATTTTCTTAAGATGCCTGTTACATCGCTCTTTTGTCCATGAGTTCTTGATAGAAGCGTTGGCTCGGATTTTAGTGCCGTCGACAAACAATGTATTACCCTCTATCAAATCCAGCTTAACACAAAGCCGGGCACATTGTTTTAATACTTTCCTGAGCGAATCTTTATTGTTCTTTCGAAATTCGGCAATCGTTTTATGGTCAGGCTTTAGTCCGCCTGTAAGCCAGATAAACGAAAGATTGTAATGGGCCTCTCTTTCCAGCTTGCGAGAACTACGAACACCGTAGGAATATCCATAGAGCAGCAATTTAAGCATGATTTTGGGGTCATACTGTGGACAGCCAACCTTGTGAGGTTCTATCTCGATGCCCAATTCAGTAAAATCCAACGAATCGACAAATACATCATAAGCTCTGACAGGTGCGTCTTGTGGTATGTATTCATCGATGCTTTGCGGGAACAGAGTTCTTTGTTTACGATCTCCATATCGATATGCCATAAGAAATCCTTTCATTGAGGTGGGTACATTATAACATATCGACAAAAAAATAGAATTATATAATTGCGACACAGCCTGTTCGCGGGAATGACATCTTTTCTTTGTTTGTACAGTAACGTTCCATTTAATATTCAAAGGTCAATAAGGCCGATGCAGTAAGCTTCGACCGCTAAATTCAAAAAGCGTATGTGAAAGATATTACGACATACGGCGTCAAGGTGATAGTCGAAGGGAGCTACCTGAGCCCCAGTGCTATAGCTTGTTTGACGAGCTCGGCTGCGTTATGGGCGCCGAGCTTATGCATAAGACGGCTGCGGTGATATTCAACTGTTCGCTCGCTTCGGCAAAGCATTCGGGCTGCCTCCTTGTTGGTCCTGCCGGAAACAATCAATCGCAGAACCTCCGCTTCACGCTTAGTAAGAAGCTCGCTTCTTTCAATTCTATTGTTAACAAGCGTATCTTCCAGGAATTCGTCTGTCTCGGGCAGTTTTATGCTCGCCTTGAGCGAATAGCCCAGGTCCGAACGCCTCTGCTCTGCGTCTGAAGCCCGACCGTTATCATTCACAGATGGAGCACTTGATTTTTCTAATAATCCTGAATTCCGAGCCATTGCTCCTCGGCCTTTATTCATTATTTAATTCTTTGGGTGTAAATTTTGGCAATGTCCCCTGTGGATTAAGCAGTCCCAAATTGGCGTTCACAAATTATTCATAGTTAATTTCACACTATCAGTGACTAAATTGCTCAACCATAGTTTGCTTGTTTCTTAAAGCACTACCGGCGTTTTAAACGGCACTCGGAACTAAATTTTTTCTATATATGTTAAGTCGTCTTTTTCAGAAAATCTGGTTAATGAGAAGTGTTCTTGCGTAAATCAGGTTTTTCCTGGGACAGGCTGGAATAAACCTGGGCAAAATCCGGTTTAGGCCGGCATTTTTTCTAAATCAGGACGGGCATTCGGCGCATTAGGTGCATTAATCGCACCAGCTCGACCACGGAATCAACCCTCATCTTCTCCAGGATATTGACGCGGTGGAAGTCCACTGTTTTTTGGCTTATGCCCAGCTCATAGGCAATGGTCTTGGTGGATTTGCCAAGGACCACCAAATCCGCAATCTGCCGCTCCCTCGGCGTAAGACGTGCTATCTTCGCTTCGATGTCGGCCCGCTCAGCCTGCTCACGCCGGGCCTTGGCATCAAGCTCAAGTGCCCTTTGAATACTATCGAGCAAGACCTGGTCTCTGAACGGCTTTTCAATAAAGTCGACCGCTCCGGCCTTGATGGCCTCAACAGCCATAGGCACATCGCCGTGACCGGTAATAATAATCACCTGTGTTCTGGTCGGTTTTTCTGCGAGCCTGGCCTGAAGTTCCATTCCGCTCATACCGGGCATACGCACGTCCAGTAACAAACAACCGGGTTGGGCTGCCGGGTCGTAGTCATCCAGAAAATCCTCAGCGCTTCTATAAGCTTGTGCATTTAGACCAACTGTTCCGAGCAACATAGTCAACGACTGCTGCACGGCTTCGTCGTCATCCACAATAAAGACGGTTGGTTCTGATTTACTCATATTAGCCCCCTTTCAATGGTAATGTGAATCGAAACGTGGCGCCACAATCCGGATTGGGCTCGGCCCATAAACGTCCCCCGTGCGCCTTAATGATTGAGCGGCTGAGCGATAGGCCTATGCCCAGCCCATCTGGCTTGGTGGTGAAAAACGAATCAAACAATTTTTCGGCGTCCTCTGCAGGCAGGCCCTGGCCTGTATCGCACACGGCAAGCTCGATTGAGTCACTTCTTAGCCTCGACGTACGGATAGTCAGCTTACGCTCGCCAACGGCCGTATCGCTCATCGCGTCGAAAGCGTTCCGCACCAGATTCAACACGACCTGTTCAATCTCTATTTTGTCAGCTAATACCAACGGCATATCTTCGGCAAGCTCGGTCTGTACGGTGATATTGTTCTGACTTGCCTCCGCTTTCTCCATTTCGACGATTTCCCGGACGATGTCGTTGAGATTAACGGTTGACTGTTCTAGTTCGCGTTTTGTAACTAAGTTCCTGATACGCCGAATGATTTCACCGGCCCGGTCTGCCTGTGCGGCGATGGCCTCTATAGCGCCTTCAAGTTTGCCGGAATCCGGCGTCTCTGTTCTTACCATTCGCAGGCAGCCATCTGCATAATTGAGTATCGCGCAGAGCGGCTGGTTAAGCTCGTGTGCCAGGCCCGAAGCCATTTCCCCAACCGTGATGAGACGAGAGGTACGTTCCAATTCCGCCCGGTCCCGCCTCGCCTGTTCCTCCGCCTTCCTGCGCTCGGTGATGTCCACGACATTGCCCATTACGGCAGGTTTTCCCATATATTCGACAAGGTTTGCCATCATTTCGCACCGGATGGCCTGGCCGTCCTTTTTGAGTCTGCGCATCTCATACCGCTGCGTAACATCCTCTCCTGCCTGTCTTTTTGATATGATGTCTGCTACCATCTCTCTGTCATCAGGATGGATTAGCTGCAAGCATTCTCGTCCCAGCAATTCCTCAGATGTAAACGCGTGGATTTCTGCAAATCTATCATTCACAAACACGTATTTTCCGTCCTGGTGGATGAAGATGCCGGTAAGCGAGTTATCAATAAGTGTTCTATATTTTCCTTCCGACTCTCTCAGCGCCTCCTCGGCCCGCTTGCGCGCCGTAATGTCATGGAACGTCCCTCGCAACACCTTTTTGCCCCCAATCCCCACCATGTTAGCCATTATTATAACATCCTTTATCTGCCCCTCTTTTGTAATAATCTTCGCCTCCAAAATCTGACCTTCTTTTTCTTCGAGGTGCTGTTTGAAGCTCTTGCTAAGGCCTTTCTCTAGTTCCTCCGGCGGATGAAGAATCCGCTGATGCTGGCCTATCAGTTCGGACCTGGCTCTGCCGACCAGCTTCAACGCTGCTCGGTTACAATCAACCAATATCCCCGTTTCTGCATCCGCTACGAATATTGCATCAAGTGCATGCTCAAACTGCTCTCTGTACCGCTCTTCACTTTCTCGTAATTCCTCCTCGGCCCGCTTGAGTTCGGTGATGTCTCGCCATATACCCTGGCAGAAGTTTTTCCCACCAATCGAAATAGTCCTGCTGCTTACGAGAACATCTCGTATCTGTCCATCCTTTGTCCTGTGCTTCGTCTCAAAGGCATCGGCTTCCTCTCTGACAATCTTCTCAATGCGTTTCGCTACTTCCTCGGCAGACTCAATGATTTCAAAGTCAGGTATCCTGAGCTTTTGGAATTCCTCACGGCTATAGCCAAGGTTCTCGTGCGCCTTGTCGTTGAACTCGACAAGCTCTCCGGTCTCGGCATCAATGAGCACAATCGAGTCTGCCGCTTGCTTGAAGATAGCGAGGTATCGCTGCTCGCTCTCTCGCAGCGCCTCCTCTGCCTTTTTGCGGTCGGTGATGTCTCTGCCTACCCCCTGCATACCGATGATGTTACCCTGCTCAAGTTCGGACAGGCGCGACCGTAACGTGCGGACCTCTTCCACGAGCTTTCTTTTGCCCTTATCGGAGTGGTCTACTGTTTTGTGCTCCTGCATTTTACTTAGTCTCCCATTGGAATTTCAACTGCCATACTCCACCGGGTAAATCTCGG
Source organism: uncultured Pirellulales bacterium (assembly GCA_964582985.1). Classification (GTDB taxonomy): domain Bacteria; phylum Planctomycetota; class Phycisphaerae; order Sedimentisphaerales; family Anaerobacaceae; genus CAZQYB01. The sequence continues at coordinate 4,297 of CAZOUM010000028.1, forward strand.
CGTACACTTACAATACGGGTATTCACGGATGCGACAGGCTCCTTCTCTACTTCCCCCCCGGCTGCTTCGCCATTAAAATCTCCATCTTTCAACAGCTTAAACCGCATTTATGAAACACAGCGCCGGAGATGGATGCTATCTTCAAGATGTCATTATCCAGCATAAGAAGCTCAACTCAAGAATTATTTTGCCGAAAAATTGGGCAAAGAACTGTCGAACCGAAGGCTGAGGGTCCGAGCCCCTTCATGGCCAAAGTTAAACACGGTCTCTTGCTTACCACCTATTATGACTTTTGTCCGACCGGATGTGTTGACCTAATCGGATGGCCGATGAATACCAGCGGGATTGAAAAAAAACAGCTTAATTTCAATGCTCAATTTACACCGGGACTTGTGATAGACGCAGCCGCTTGACCCATTGACAGTATTCCAGTCATCATTATAAGTTTCTATGTTACTGTCATAAGTATTTTTGCTAAGGTCACTTAGAAACAGCCTGGTGGTCTGTAACACGATAAATGCGTGGTGGTTACTGGAAGTTGCTCCGAGCCATCCCCAAGCTCGTCCCTCACCTTGGGGACGCCTTTCGGCGGATTTTTCGGGACTCACTTGAGGCTGCCACCCATCAAATTAGATGTTACAGAATACTAGTGCTTTTGCGGTTCGAGGCCCTGCTGTCTGCGGGATGGAGGGCGTGTAAACAAGCCGAAAGACAAGTATTAGGCATTTTTTCGGTCCTGGGCGGCTTTCTGAGCGACCTGATGGGGGCAGCGTCTTAGCAAAAAAAGCGAGCGGAACTGAAGATTTCGTGAATAATGCCGGGCTTTGCAACGACTAAATTTGGGTAATTGTGGAAACATAGCAGTACGCGAAAGATAATATTGTGAGGTCACAGAGGCAAACGATACTCTTGTGTGTGAAATTTTACGCCTTAAATACTGATTTAAACCGGTGCTGTACTGCTTGCTCTGTTTTTCTGGAAATGAGCCTGAAATAATAATAATTAGCTGGAATCTTTCGCTTGTTTTTAGTAGAATATACTTGTTTCAATATACAGCGAGACTGACACCCGGTGCACAAAAGTTGAAGATTTTTGTGGCCGAATCGTTAGCAGGTACTCACAATGGCAGGAAGGGAGCACTCAAACGAAAGTGCCCCGATTTTAATCAACTGGTAATTAACAACCAAAATGCGGATGGGCGACTATGGAACAACCAAGCGGTCAAAAACTTAAAACAACACACACTTCCAGAGTAGTTGACGAAAGCAGCCTGATGGCTCGTTTACACAAGGGCTATGCTGACCTAAAGGGTCAGATACATAAAGTAATCGTTGGTCAGGAAGAGGTGATTGATTCAACGCTTTGCTGTATGCTTGCCGGCGGTCACTGTATCGTGCAGGGTGTGCCGGGCCTTGCAAAGACGTTGCTGGTGCATTCGATAGCAGATGCGATGAAGTTGAAGTTTAACCGGATTCAGTTTACGCCGGACCTGATGCCTTCTGATATAACAGGCTCTGATATTATCCAGAGGGACCCACAGTCGAAGCAGCGACGATATGAGTTCGTCAAAGGGCCGATTTTCGCAAACGTTATTTTGGCTGATGAGATAAACCGCACGCCGCCAAAGACGCAGGCTGCGCTTCTGCAGGCGATGCAGGAACGCGAAGTTACGGTCACCGGGAGAACGTACAAGTTAGAGGAGCCGTTTTTTGTTCTCGCCACGCAGAACCCCATCGAGCAGGAGGGGACATATCCTTTGCCGGAAGCTGCTTTGGACAGGTTTATGTTTATGATTTATATCGACTACCCCACGCTTAAGGAAGAGCACTTAATAGTCAAGCAAACCACGACCAAGAAGAAGGCTGCCGTCGAGCATACGCTTACACGGGATGATATGGTTCTGTTTCAGGAGATTGTCCGGATGGCGCCTGTCAGTGACGCTGTTATAGCATACGGCATCAGGCTCGCCCGTGCGACGAGGCCGAACGACCTGCTTGCGACGACTATGGTCAAGAAATACCTTAAGTGGGGAGCCGGGCCGCGGGCGGGGCAATATATGACGCTTGGTGCCAAGGCAAGAGCACTGATAAAGGGGCGCGTCAGCCCAAGTTTTGATGACGTGAAAACCGCAAGCAAACTTGTGCTCAGGCATCGTATTATTCCTAACTTCAATGCCGAGGCCGACGGCATAAGTATCGAAGCGCTTCTTGATGACCTTGTAGAGGAGGTGCCGTTGCCAAAATAGTCAGCTTGAGAGAGGCAGCAGGAAGGTGGATTCCAACGTGGAATTCATTTTATTGGGTAAGATAATGAAGCAAAGTCGTAAATATCTCGACCCTGTGTTGCTGAGTAAGCTGGCTAATATGAACCTGGTTGCCAAGTGTGCGGTGGAGGGTTTCTTTTCGGGGTTGCATCCAAGCCCGTTCCACGGGTTCAGCGTCGAATACAGTGACCACCGAGAATATCATCCCGGCGACGAATTGAAGTTTCTGGATTGGAAAATATTCGGCCGCAGCGACAAGCTTTATATCAAGCAGTTCGAGCAGGAAACCAACGCGACGGTCTACATATTGCTGGACAACAGCAGAAGTATGTCTTTTGCCGGTGAAGGCTCGGTCAGCAAACTGGATTACGGGTCTTTTCTTGCGGCAGCACTTAGTTATCTTATGCTTATCCAGTGTGACAGCGTATCTCTTATACTGTTCGCGGAAAGAATCAACAAGCATATCCCGCCGAGGTCAAAGCGTACGCACCTTAACGTAATTTTGACATCACTGCAGAGAAACAAGCCTACCGGCCGAACCAAGCTCGCCGATGTTCTTCATACGGTTGCTGAAACGACAAAACGCCGAGGGCTTGTGATTCTGATTTCCGATTTGCTCGACGACACGGGTGACATTTATCAAGGTCTGAACCATTTGAAATATCTCAAGCATGATGTGCTTATTTTTCATACGATGGACCATCAGGAGCTTTACCTTAATTATGAAGGGCTCATTCAGTTTGAAGACCTGGAATCGAGAGCGAAGATACGCACATTTCCACAGTCGCTGCGGGAAGCCTATCGTGACAGTGTGTCGGGTTTTGTGGACGAGATAAATAGGACCGCCGGCGCAAGCGGGATTGATTACTGCCTGCTTGATACGTCTGAGCCGTTGGATAGAGGATTGATGGCGTTCTTGGCCAAACGAAAGAAGATGATGTGAGCTTTGTAAATTGGATATTTCTGTTGGGGGGATTCGCGGTGGTCGGGCCGGTGATTGCCCATATGCTGGCGAAGCCGCGATACAGGCGAGTACTATTTACGATGCTCCGGTTTCTGCACGCGGGGCAGACGGAGAGCCAATCGCGGCGAAAACTGCGGGACCTGCTGATATTGCTGCTTCGCTGCGCGATAATTGTCTTGATTGCGATGCTTTTTGCTCGGCCCATATTGCATACCAGGCGGGGACCGGAAGAAGGCAGGTCCGTTTATTACCTTGGTTTGGATAATTCGATGTCGATGGCTTATTCCGACGGGTCCGGAAGTTATTTTGGCAAATTAGTTGATTCGGCCGTTGATTACATTCGCTCCGCAGATGACGAAAGTATGTTCAACATCTGTACTCTTGGCTCGGGAGACTGGGCCAGTGACTTGAGTAAAGAACAAGCGCTGGCAGAAGTGAAAGGATTAAGAATTGGGGCGGTGAGCACAAATATCAGCGAGTTTTTTTCGGCATTGAAAGCCGCGAGGGGCAGGGAACATTCCGGCGATATAGCTTCTGTTTTTGTAGTAAGCGATTTTACGCCGAATACTCTGAAGCAACTTATAGGTGTCGAGGAAACTGCCGCTGTTGAGAACGTCGACTATAAATTGATAACTTCATCGAAGCCTATCAACAATGCGGCTATAGTAGATGCGGGCGTCAATAGCATTGCTGATGGGAAGCTGACTATGAATGTGACTGTCGTCAACTACGGCCAGATTGAGCAAAACCGTCGGCTGACAGCTAAGACGGGGACAAGTAAATCAACTTCAATAGATACAAATCTGTCTGCGAATCAGGGCAGGACATATCAAATACAGATAGATACAGGTTTCGGTGGTGAGGAGCACTTGTTCCTGCCTGTTGAATTGAGCTTGTCTGCAGGTGACGGTTTGAAAGAGGACGACACGTTTTACGTTGGAGTTTCCCTGCCTGCGCGGAAAAGCACCAATGTTCTTCTCGTAGATAAGGGCGGAGGGGAAGTGTTTTTGTTAAGAACCGCACTAAACGCGCTATCGCGCGCTAACTCATACGAGACGCTGAACCTTAAGCAAGTTTTGACCAATGACCTGACTCTCTCGGATTTGAAGTGGGCAGACGTAATTGTCTGCTCAGCTATAGCGGAGTATCTGGGCGAGACAGCCGGCGGTCTGAAGGATTTCGTTAGGGAAGGCGGGCGAGTCGTATTTTTTGTGACGGAGGAACCTTCATCTGAAGCCGCGAAGCGCCTGTGGGACGAGGGGGTTCTTGCGGCAATACCCCGAAGATTCTTCCGCGAGCGAGCGTATCTGGAGCCGAGACCTTGCAATGAGCAGTCGCTCGGTATTGATAATGTTGCGGCAAAGGTTTTAACCAATTATAGAGTCGACAGAATAGTTCTAACGGGGTATTTCGACTGCGAACAGCACCCCGGAAGCAGTTGTCTGTGGCGGCTGCAGAATGGTTTTGGCTTTGTTTACTTGAAGCGTCTTGATAGCGGCAGCTCTGTTTTTGTTAATACAAGCGTCGATGATTCGCTCGGGGCGCTAACTAAATCAAATGCATCGGTTGCTTTTTGTAGGTATCTGTTGGGACAAACGAGTCAGATTGGTGAATACTGTTTTGGGTGCGACGAACGTGTGATGCTTCCAGCCTATGATATGAAAGCGGCGTCTGACGGGCGCAAGCAATTTTGGGTCGAGACCTGTGATGGCCGTAAGCGCCGAGCAGCCTTAGCGGAATCACTCTTAGTGGTATCTGATTCGGATGGTATCGGGTGGGTGAAAACGTTGAGCAAACCAATAAGGTATGCCGGGGTCAATCTTCCAAAAGGCGAAACTGATATGACTAAGCCGGTTGTTGATGAGGTCGCCAAGATTATGCACCGGATGTTTACGCCTGATAGAAGACAAGACACTGCTGCGGCGGAATTATTGCCTGAAAAGAAGCAAAGACCTGTCTGGAAGATGTTTGCGTGGATAATAATTCTGCTGCTTTTAATAGAGCCGGCTGTTGCAAACAGGTTAAGACGATAGGCAGGATTCAAGTATGGCCAAAACTGTGGAAGACAAACTTAACGCTCTTGTTGCCAGAGTGGGAAAAGTCAGAAGCTGGCTGGTGACATTAGCCATTCTCAGGGTGGCCGCGTTGTGCCTGATTTTTGTTTCGGGATATGTCGGTATTTATGCGTGGTTTGACCATCGGCTGAACTTCGACGAGGCCGGCAGAATCATAGCCTTTGCCCTGTTAGCCGGCGGGTTTGGTTGTCTGCTTTATGTGTTGGCGAAGTCACTGCTCGGTCATATATCGTACAGCGGTGCAGCGAACTACATCGAAAGCAAAAAGAATTTCAACCAGCAACTGGTCACCGCTATCGAATACTATGAGAATAAACAAGATTATCCGTATTCCAAAGCGCTTGCGGAGCATTTGGTCCTTCAGATAGACAAAGTAAGCAAGACATTCAAGTTTGACTCGACTGTTGAAAAATGGCGTGGGTATGTCTTTGCGGCAATTATTTTGACCGGTCTCGGCGCCGGCTGTTTTTATGTGCACGACAATTATGTTTACTTTTCCTCGTACTTCGCACGGCTGACCCGGCCGTTAGCAGCGGTTGACCCAGTGACAGCTACGAGTTTGGAATCACTCACTAAGGACATAGTTGTTGAACCCGAATCCGAGGTGGCTTTTGCAGCAGAGATTGAAGGTCGGGTGCCGGAATTCGGGAAGCTGGTCATAGTAAATGCCAATTCTGAGACGACAGAGGGCGGCGAAGATTTGAAGACTGAGGAGATACAAGTAGAGCCGAGTTCTGATGCAGAAGGAAAGGCTAAATTTGAAGCGACCAAAACCTTCGCTGAAACCGGCCGGTTTAGATATCGTTTTGAAACACCTTCAGCTACCACGAATTGGTATGAATTGAGTGTTTGCGAGGCGCCGGATATCAACAGTATAAACGCTGAGGTTTCGCTGCCGAGGAGGTGGCCGAGAAAAACGTGGATCGAACCCTATACTGAGCAAATTAAAGGCCATACTTTAGAAGTAATCCCGTGGAGTAAGGTCACGCTGAATGTGCAGAGCACTGATAACCTTAAAGAGGCGGCGGTGACGGGGCTGGACGGCAAGCCGGTGACGCAACAACTGAATGGGGCGAATCAGTTCAGCTTTAGCTTCACGGCAGATAAAGGAGGCACGATAAAATTTGACCTTGTTGGTGAGAAAGGGTTAGCCAACGATAGTGTGCCGGACCTGGAAGTGATAGTAAAAACGGATGAGCCGCCGAAGTTCGAGCTGGTTTCGCCGGATGGGGATTACCTGGCCACCGATGTCGCGAGCGTGCCGATAGCGTTCAAAGTGACCGATGATTTTGGCCTGAACTCTGCAAAAATGTATTTGGAAATGCCAGACCAACAACCAGATGAAATGGAGATGCCGGTTGCGAAAGGAACTAAGAGCAAAACGTTTACCCATACACTTGAATTGGAAGAGTACGATTTGTCTGTTGGTGACAGCATCCTGTTTTATGCCGAGGCAACGGACATTGATACCGGCTCGGCGGTCGCACATCGGACGTCGAGCAGCGAGGTTTATTTTATCGAGATTAGGCCTTACCGGCAGCACTGGCATCCGAAGGCCGGTGGGGGCAGCGGCAGCGGGTATGGAAGCGGTGCTGTGGCAAAGCTTCTGGATATTCTCGAATACACGCGAGCGATACTCAAGAAGACGTGGGTCATCAGCAATCAACCGAGTCTGACGGAGCAGGACCGCTCCAGGCTGGAATCTATAAACAGCGATGTTCAATATTGTGCGGGGCAACTTGAGCGTATTCGTGACGACTCACAGTATGGATTTGGCGAGCGTGACAAAGCCATACTTAATGAAGTCCTCGGACATTATGGGCAGACGAGCCAATATTTGGCTGAGAATAACGCTTCATCTGCGATGACACCGATAAAGGACGCTTATCGAGTTTTGCGGAAGTTCATCAATGAGCTGGAAATGGAGCTGAAGCCGCCTTCGAGCAGCTCCTCGAGCCAGCAACCACAAAAGCCTGACAGCATAAAGCTGCAAGATATGCCGGAATTTGGAGAATATGAAAAAGAGCGCATAGAGGCTGAGGTGAAGAAATTGCAGCAGAAGCTGGAAAAGGCGGCGCAAGAGCAGAAGGACCTGAAGAAGACATTTGAGAACTTTCTCGAACAGCAGGCCGAGAAGAAAAAGCTTGCGCAATTCGCGGAACGCCTCTCAACGGCGGAGACAACGGATGAGCAGCCATCAACAGGGGGAGAAAGTAAGCCAGCCGAGGGCAAGGAGGGAAGCAAGAGCGAAAGCGAAGGTCAGAGTGGGTCCAAGGGCCAGAGTGATTCTAAAGGGCAAAGCGGGTCTAAGGGTCAGAGTGGTTCCAAGGGGCAGAGTGGTTCCAAAGGGCAGAGCGGTTCTAAAGGACAAAGCGGTTCTAAAGGACAAAGCGGGTCTAAGGGCCAGAGCGGTTCCCAAGGACAGAGTGCAGCCGAAGGTCAAAGCACGGGCAAGGGCCAAGGCACCGGTAAACCCAGCATCGCCAGTGCAGAAAAGATACTCAAGATGCTTCAGGCCAAACAAAGAGCGCTGGGAGAAGAGGTTTCACAACTGAAACAAGATTTGAAGCAGCTGCCGAAGACCTCGGAAGGTAGCGAGGGCCAAGGACGAGGCGAAGCACAGAAGCACCTTGACGAAGCTGTTGCAAAGATGGGCGACTTCGATACTAAGCTGACTGAAGCACGCTATGGGGCGGACGTAGAAAAGGGAAAAGCGACCGAGGCGGTTGAACTGCTGGAGTCGGCGAAGCGCGAACTGGACCTGGCTCGAAAGGCTCTTGATGCTGAGCTTACGCTGAATGACGAGCAGATTGCTGCGAAAAAAGCGCGGGAAATGGCTGAGCAGCTTGCAGAGGATGCAGATGCTCTCGATGAATCTGTCACACCAATTGAGCGCGAGCAGATGCTGGCGCGGCTCGAGGCGGCAAAGCGTTTGCTCGAGAGCATGGCGCAGCCGCAGTGGGGGACAATAAGCAAGAGCTCCGACCGTTCGGGAGGCGGTCATGTATTTACTCAAAACCCAAACATAGCTCCCTCAAGAGTCGCGAGGGCGATGGCACGACATTTCTGGTCAATTGCGATAAACGCTAAGCACCACAAGGCAGAATTGATTGAAGACGAACCTTCCAACGTGAAGTTCTATGAACTGGAAACCGAGTTTTTTGAAAACGCGGCCAAGTTTAATAAGAAACACGTGCAAAAATGATATTTGTCAACTATCCGGGACATCTTATTGCGGGTCTGCTTTTAGCGAGCTTTGCTGTGCTAATTGCCTTTGCCTTCCGCTCGAAGGAACTGCAAAAGGCAAAACTGAGGCTGTACAAGCCTTTGTTGGCTGCGATGCAATACGCATCAATCGTGATATTGCTGTTGATATTGTGGAATCCATCAAGCACCAAAAAAACACAGACACTGTCCAAAAATTCAGTCTTGGTATTTTTTGATACCAGTGAAAGTATGTCCGTCGTTGAAGACGGACGGATGACGCGGCTTGATAAGGCGCTTAGCATATTTGAAGGAAAATTTCACCCTTTGAGCTCGGACGGGCCGGAATACAAAATTTTCGGCTTTGACCGTCAGTCGTACCATAGCGGCTCGCCGGATTTCCTGCGACGCTGGGGCCCTCAAACGAATATGCACAGTGTACTTGCGCTGCTGGCCAAATATGACATAGCACAAGAACCGGATTTATCAAAACAAACGGAAACTAATAATTTGCAAACAGGAGAAGAACCAGACAAAAAGGAACCACTCAAACAAGGCAAAGTTGCAGGGGCGCTCGTCTTTACGGACGGCCAAGCTAATGACAAAAATATCTCCACATATCTGCCGCCTGATAAAAAGGATTCTAAAATTGTCTTCGTCGGCGTAGGTTCAAAGGTACCGCAAAGCGATATAGCGATAAAATCTATGAACGCGCCATCGCGCGCCGTGGTCGATACAACTTATAAGGTGGAGGTTGTTGTCACCGGTACGAATCTGCGAAATGAGTCTGTGACGGTTGAACTGCTCAAGGATGATTACGTGATAGCTTCGAAAGAGCTTGCTGCGAGCGCCTTTGGGCAAGTGGGCGGCAGAGGCCCTTACGTGAGTTCAGGAAGCCGGGACGTAACAGCCGAGTTTGTAGCGGGTGCGGACAGACTGGGTAGACACGTTCTTTCGGCCCGGGCAAAAGCGAAAGAACAGGAAGTCAATGTGGGAAATAATGTACGCAGCAGAATGGTCGAAGTGGTTGAAAAAGCCAGCCTTAAAGTTCTGCTCTATTCGCAAGAAGCGAATTTCAACATCGGTAAGGTCCGGCAGGCTTTGGCCAGGGACAGTAAGATTGATTTGGATTTAGGTTTAGATGTGATAAAAGGTCACAAATTATCCGAAAAGGCCATGAAAACGTGCGGCTATGTGAAACTACCGAGCGGCCGCGAGGGGTTTTACGAGTACGACATTATGATTCTCGGTCCATGTGTGCTGGAGCGCTTGACCGATGCGCAGATTGACGGCCTGTACAGTTTTGTGGTTGACAGGGGCGGCGGGCTTATCCTGCTTCCGGGCAAAGACCGCTCAGGACCCGCGGCCTGGAGAAATGAAAAAGCCAAAGCGCTTGTACCCGTGATTTTTGATTCCGATAGACCAACGATTCAGCCGCATCCGGGAAAAATAGAACTTACACTTGAGGGGCTCGACAGCAAGGTAGTCAGCCGGGTGGTGCTGCGAGATTACGATGAGACGACTTCAGCATATTACCAGGTTATCGATAAGAAGCCGGCCGCCACCACGCTGGCTTCGGTAAAAGACACACCCATAATTACCGTTCATCGCGTAGGCCGCGGGAGGGTCTGCCTTTTCAATGTTTCGAAACTGTTCACGTGGTACCGTGAAGACCTTGAGGGGGGACTGCTGTATAAGTTTATGTCGGGGCTGACCTCATACGTAGGGAGAGTGAAAAGTGTTGAAGCGACAATTGAATTGTTTGCAGAGCGAGTGAGCGGCCAAAGGAGCAAAGTAAGATTCGATGCATACGTCTGCGACAGAATGTTTACTCCTGTTAACGGAGCTAACGTACTGCTTACAGTTGGAGATGAGGTTTTGAGTATGGATGATGTTGGCCAAGGATACTATGCCGCGGAAGTTGAAGGTGTTGCCGATGAGGCCATCGTTGCGACAGCTGAGGCTGAGGTTAGTGGTGTGTTTCTCGGCGAAAAAACTATTGCTGTTAATTTACCACTGCCTCAGACTGAAATGACCAATGTGGAGCTGGACGAGAAGTTTCTCCGGGCTCTCGCCAAGAAGCTCGGCGGCAAATATTTCGCTGCAAAAGAGGTCGACGAAAATATTGCACGGACGTTCGAGGCACAAACACGCATAGAGGGTATAAGCCGTATGGCGAGCATCTGGCCTGCGTGGCCGCTGCTTCTGGTCCTGTGCCTGTTGCTTAGTGCCGGTTGGTTTTTGAGGCGAGCGGTTGGTCTTGTTTGAAGGTTATACAGGCTGATATGAAAAGAGTAATAAGCGTAATATTCTTAATTTGTACAAGCGTTCTTGGTATAGCTGAGACGCTGGAGACGCAAGCCCGCGGCAAGCCGACAGAGAAGCAAAGCACATACGTTCTTATTATTGGCGGGATAAACAGGGACCCAAACGAGCGCCAGGTCAAAGACAAAGCCGTAGTGAATCTGCGCAAGTTTTTCCTGGATAACGCGAAGGTGGAATCGAAGCGGCTACGTGTTTTGGTGGACAAGAACTCGTCGGTTCGCAAAGGCTCAAAAATATCGACCGCGGAAAATCTGAAAAAAACGATGGATTCGCTCGCTGCCACTATTAAGCCTACGGACAGATTCATATTTTACTATGTGGGCCAGGCGAATGTTGTGGTCGAGACACTGCGTCTTAATCTGCCAGGCAAGGACATAACTCACAAGCAGCTTGGCAAATGGATAGAACAGATTAAGGCTTCGTCAATATTGATTGTACTTGATTGTCCAGGGGCCGGTTTGGCTGCTAAAGCCATGACGGGGGAGGAGCGAATTATCGTTTGTGGCAGCAAAAGTGACCAGCGTTACAGTACACAATTCAGCGAATATTTCGTCCCTGCCCTGGTTGACAATGAAAATGATACGGACGACGACGGCAAAGTGTCACTATTGGAAGCGTTTACTTCTGCTTCGAAGAAACTTGATGATTTTTACCGACAGCGCTACTTGCTCACAACGGAGACACCGGTGCTGGAAGATAACGGAGACGGAGTTCCAAGTCAGCAGCCGTGGAGATATAAAGAGGATAACAAGGACGGGCTCGCCGCCTCGAAATTCTTTTTTTCATGCAAATAATTAAGGGTAACAAGCGATGATCAGGAAAGACGAAAAACTGAACAGGCGAGAGTTTCTGAAGACGGCTTGCAGGACAATTAGCGGGGCTACACTGGCGGCAGGCAGCCTTGGCTCAATCGTCAGTGGAGCGCCCTATGGCGAAGAGTCGGACGACCTTGACAAGTATGACTTCATAATACCCCGAGTTAAATACCACCATCAGAAAAAGGAGGTGGATAGGTGGAATGTCAGACCGGGCGGAGACGCGAATTTATTAGAAGAGCTCAGTTCGGTCATCCGTTGCAAAGTCAAGCCTATAGAAGGCACAAACGACTGGGAGCCACAGTATGCGGAGGAAGGACAGCTAAACGCAGTGGCCACTTTCGAGAAAATAGAGGAGGTAAAAAAGTATCCGTTTCTTTTTATGACGGGTGAGAACCACTACGAGTTAGCTGTGAAAGAAAAAGTAAATTTAAAAGAATATATTATGCGTGGCGGCTTTCTGTATATGGACGACTGTGTTGTGGGTAATGGCGGTGATTTCTTTTACAAAAGCTCGTACAAATTGCTGGAGGAGGTTTTCGGAGAAGGGGCGGTGAAACGCGTGCCGCACGAACATGAAATATTTCACAATGTTTACGACCTCGGTGACACAGGCCTGCCTTATCTGGAGTATACAAAAAAAAGACGGCCTCGCAGGGGTCTGCCGTATATGCACGGCCAGAATCATGGTGCCAGGGGTGTCTTTGTAGGCGACCGACTTGCGATTTTTCTCAGCTCCACCGATGTTCATTGCGGCTGGTGCGACAGTCACGGTTTCGAGTGGGGCAAGGAAAACTACAAGAAAGCAATTCAAATGGGGATAAATATCATTATGTATGCGGTTTCACATTGAGCTGACCTTGACCATATCGCTGTGCTGCCGTCATGCTGCCTTGTCAGCGGTCTTAATGTGCGCTGGTGCGAATGCCCATTTCCTCTAAGACCTTCCGCAGCTCTTCCTTCTCTTCGGCTGTTATATTCTCCATAGGCTCTCGTACCGCCCCACTGGGCAGACCAATCAGACTCATTGCTTCTTTAATCACGGTCTGATAGAAAGGAAGCTCACTTGAGGATATGTATGGCGAAAGAATCGTTGGTATTTCACTGCGTCTTTGCGCAAGCTCGGCCAGAAACTGTTGATATGGCGCTATTTTATCCGCAAGTTGTGCCAATTTATCAAAGTTCCTCTGCTGAGCAGCTTCGTAAAAGCTAATAGCAATGTCAGGTGCAAAATTGGCAAACTCCGTGACAAACCCCGGACATCCATACAGCGCGCAGAATGAGTACATCAACTGTCCTATGCCGCATATTATTACCATATCTTTTGGGTCCACCGCCTTTTGCATCCAGTAATAAGCCACAGCATTAGCTGTGTTTTCCTTATCAGCTACAATGTTTTCGATTTTTGAAAGTCTCGCCATAAGGTCCGGCGGTATCCACAACGTACTTGTCACCGGATTATTGTAAATCATAATCCCGATATCTATATTCTCCGCCACTTCTTTGAAGTGCCTGAACAACCCCTCTTTCGTAGGTGGTTGGTAGTAGGGACTTACAATGAGTACACCGTCGGCCCCAACCTGTTGCGCATACTGGCTCATCTCTATAGTCAACCTTGTTCCAGGCCGACCGGTCCCTGCTACAACGGGGAATCTACCCGCAACTTCTTCAACAGCGACGGCTATTGCTTTCTTGCACTCATCATCGGTCATTGCATAGAATTCGGCTGTGCTGCCGGTAGTGAGAAAAACAGCATCCTGGCCTTCGAGAGCATTTATTGTGAAGTTAAGCGACTTTCTGAGCACTTTCTCATCTAACCGGCCCTTTTCATCGAATGGGCTGACCACCAGGTGAATTATGCCCTTTATCTTGTCTTTTAGCTCTTTTGGTTTCATAGACACAATTTCGCTCCCTTTCTCTCAACCTTACACCTGTTGCAAGAAGATTCATACTCTTTAACTAAATGATATTCAACTTTCTCATAATTTTCTCAACTTCAGCTATTTCTTCCTTTGTGCCAGGCATAAGAGGCAGTCTCGGAATACCGGCATTGTACCCAATCATTTTCATAGCGTCCTTTAAAAGACAGGCTGGATTACTTCGGCCACCCAGTGAGAAGGCCCTGAATAACGGCAGAAACTCCTGCTGCATCCGCGCGGCTTCTTCAACCTTGCCTTCGAGAAAAATTTCAATCATATGTCTCAGCCGGTCTCCAATTAAATGCGACCCGCCGCTCACGATGCCACCCATTCTTTTCTCTCCTCCTTCGGCAAAAGCCTCCAGAATCATAGCATCGTCGCCACAGTATACGATGAAATCCTCCGGTGTTCTGTTGATGAATTCGGTAATCTGTTTGGGATTTATCTCCGCCTCTTCCTTTATACCGACAATATTCGGTATTTTTGCAAGGTTTGCCGCCGTCTCCGGATTTATATTAACGCCGGTGAATAGCGGAATATTATACAGAATCAAATCAATTTCAATTTCTTCAGCAATCTTCTTAAAATGATTGTACAGCTCTTTTTGGCTCGGCCTTGTATAGTACGGAGAGACCACCATAACCAAATCATAGCCCAATTCTTCCGCCTTTTTGCTTAATGCAATCGTTTCAATAGTAGAAACCACCGCCGTACCTGCAATCAGAGGTATCTTATCTCCAACCGCCTTTTTCACAACTTCAAAAATCTTAGCCCTCTCATCAAAACTCATAGTAAAGAATTCTCCGGTAGTGCCGGTCAGTATGATTGAGTCAGCCTTTTTGTCTTCAACCAGTTTTTCAGCGACACTCACCGCCGCCTCATAATCTACACTCTGGTCCTCCTTAAAAGGAGTTATCATTGGAACCAATATCTTCCCGTAGTAATTTTTGTTGAACATAGCTCTACTCCAAATTATAAAAAGATTTTGTAGGTTAAACGTCTATACGATAGACTCCCATGTTTCAAAAACGGTCTCAATATTTTCTATCGGGTCCTTCAATCCAAATTCGCACTGAGCAATTATTCCTCCTTCCGGCGTCCATAGCGCATTCTTAACTCTTTTTACAGCTTCAGTCACTTCATCCTTCGTACCAAACGACAGTACCTGCTGCCTGTCTATCTCGCCCCAGAACGTAATCTGACCTTTATACTTCTTTCCGATACCCTCTATGTCCATACAGAACAATTGCGAGTTGATAGCGTCTACGCCCACTTCTATCAACTCCGGGTAAATCTTCTCGATACACCCGTCCGAATGAAAGAAAGCATATTTTCCTTTCGAGTGTATCAAATCGCAGTAATCCTTATACAACGGCTTAAAAAGCTCCCGCCACATTTCCGGAGAAATAAGTAAACCTCGCTGATGGCCCCAGTCGTCCATAAATGATATACCGTCTACGTCTGTTTCTATCCATCTTTTTAATTCCTCCATAAAGAATTCGTGAACTATATCGCGCAGACGGTAAATATCTTTGGAACCATAAGAAAGCTCAATGAATAGCTTCTCCGTACCAAACAAGAATTGCATTCTCTCAAAAGGCCTGACCGTCGTCCACCCCAGCGTAAACGTGTCCGTTTGCGCACACATCCGGTTGACCTTTGGGAAATCGGCCCCTTCTAATATCTCGTACGGTGCGGTTAAGTTTTTAACTTCCGACATATCTTTGATTGGAGGGTCTTTGACCTCACCTGTAATACCGTCTTCCGCGACGTGCCACTCGCAGCCCCATTCATCCGAAGCAACTTCATCACGTTTGTATCTGGCGCCTCTTGTTCTTTTTCCCCTGCCGTAGTTAAACTCTAAAATAGTAATATCCTCCGGATACTTTTCCAAAACCGCATCCACTTCACTTTGTCTATACATCTTTACCCCCGGCAGCCTCCACAGATGCCTGGGGACACGGTCCGGGCTCCCAAATTCCAAGGCCCTTACAACTCTTTCTCTGCTGGTCATACCCATCGATATATTCCAAACAAGTCTACGTGTGCAAGCCAAAACACCTCGGCAGCCACATCACGATTTCCGGCACATACGTAATCAGCAAGAGTATACAAATACTCGCCGCTATAAACGGAAGCATCTCTTTCACTATCTTTTCAATCGACAACCCGCTGACGATACTGCCCGTAAAAAGCGCCGCTCCATAAGGAGGCGTAATTAGACCTATTGCGAGATTAAAAGTCACTATAACGCCGAAATGTATGCGGTCTATCCCTAATTTACCGGCTAAAGGCAAAAGGATTGGAACAAGGATTAGAATTGCCGGCAGGCTGTCCATCATCATTCCCCAGATTAGGAGGAAAAGATTCAAGATAAGTAGTATCACCCACGGTCTATCACTTATGGAAAGTAAAAGATTTGCGAACGTCTCCGGTATCCTCTCGTATGCCAGGATCCATCCAAAAACATTCGAAGCCCCAGCTAACATAAGAATTGAGGCCGAAAGGACCCCCGCCCTGACAAAAACCTTGCTGAGGGATTTTACATCAATCCTGCTCCTCTTATATGCCACAATCAAAACAAAACCATAAGCGACCGCCACCGCCGATGCTTCGGTCGGCGTACAAAAGCCCCCAAGTATTCCACCCAGTATAATAAAGGGCATCAAAAGAAATGGTATGGCCCCGAGTGTGACTTTGACCGCTTCTATGAAACCTATTTTCCTCTCAAACCGTGGGAAACCTCTCATCCTCGATACTATCAGAATTACCAGGCACTGTGCCACACCTACCAGCACCCCCGGCAACGCCCCTCCCAAAAGCAGCCCCCCTATCGATATGCCCGTTACCGCTCCAACTAAAACCAGCGGAATACTAGGAGGGATAATGGGCCCCTGAATCGCTGAGCTTATGGTCAAGGCCGTGCTGAATCCCTTACTGTATCCCCCCTTTTCCATCATTTTTATTTCCAGCGGACCGAGTCCAGCTACATCGGATATAGCCGAGCCCGAACAGCCGCCGAACAGCATACTCGCTAACACATTTACATACCCCAATCCGCCGCGAAAGCGACCTACTGAAATGTTGGCAAAATTCAGCAGTTTCTCTGCCGTCCCCGAATAAACCATCAATTCACCAGCTAACATAAAAAACGGTATCGCCATAAGTGTAAACGTATCTATGCCGGTGAACATACGGTGAACGATAATCCACGGCGTCTGCCCGGTTGCGAGCAAATAGGAAGCGGAACTAAAAAGCATGCAAAAAGCAAGCGGCATCCCAAGAATCATAAATGCCACGAAAAGACAGAGCATAAGTATCAGAGCAAACTGCAAGCTTAATCCTCCTCTGAGACCAAGTCTTCTTCGCTGTCTTTATTGCCGGCTTCCTCCCCCTGAATATTCTTTGCGATTATTTCAACCATCATCAACAATGCGCCTATCGGCAAAGCAAGATACACCCAGAAAAAAGATATCCTCAAAGCCGGCGTCTTACCTATCCACTCCTCCATCGCCATCACACATCCCTGCCAGAAAACAACTGCAAGCACCAAAAAAACAAGGCCGTCAAGAAACAGCTTCCATTTCCTGCGAAATCCGGCGCCGAATTTTTGGATGACAAATGTTAGAGAAGGATGTTTCTCTTTCCTGATGGCCGCGGCACTGCCAACCAGCACCATGTAAAACATAACGTATCTCGCAAGCTCCTCGGTCCAGAACGGCGAAGATGTAAGAACGTAACGGAAAATCACCTCTAATATTATTACGACAAACATTATCATCAGCAGAATTGCCGTCGTCACTCGGATTGCCCCGAGCAAACCCCCACTACCACACTTTCTTTGATTAGGGCCAAAATCCATCTTTTCTTGTGTCCCCTGGGTTCCCATTACTTCCGTGTTGCCTTCGTAGATTCCATCTCTTTTCTCAACTGCTCCTCAGCCGCCTCAATCGATGCAAAAAAATCTGAAACTAATTCTTTGCCGTGTTTCTTTTCCACCCATTCGCGCACGTACGGAAGCGCTCTGTCCCTGAACATTCGCATCTCCTGCGGTGTAGGCTCATATACCTCCATCCTGGATTTGAGTTTCTCCAAAGCCATCGTATCCAGCAGTTCCCCGAAACCGTCGTATGTCAGTCGTGCCACCTTCTCCGCTTCAACAAGAGCCACTTTAAGATCATCCGGCAACGACTGATACCATTTCTCATTGCAAAGAAACGCCCCGACTCCCATCAGATGGCCTGTCAAGGTCAAATGTTTTTGAACCTGATATAGTTTTCCCATCACGATGTTCTGCAGTGTGGTTTCTTCTCCGTCCACCACCTTCGTCTGCAAACTTGTATACAACTCTAACCACGCAATAGGGATAGGTCTTGCAGCACAGGATTCCATCAGCTTCATATGGGCCTTGATTTCCATCGTCCTCATTTTAAGACCCTTCATATCATCAACTGTCCTTATCTGCCGAACGTTATTTGTCATATGTCTAAAGCCGAAAGGCCCAAGCGACAGGATTCTAATGCCCGTTTTCTTTGCACAATCCTCTATTAGTTTCTTGGTGAACGGATTCTCATTGTGCAGCACCATTCTTGCGGTCGCCCTCGAAGAGAACAGGTACGGCATGTCAAGAATTTCAAGAGGTTCGTAGTATAGCGACGCTAAAACACCCGAACTAATATCTGCGATTTGTATCGTTCCTTTCCTAACCTGCTGCACCGATGATACCTGCCCCGCTAATTGCCCACCTGGAAAAATCTCAACCTTGATTCTCCCTCCGGACAATTTCTCAACCTCCGCCTTGAAAACTACCGCCTTGGCACTCGAAGCCTGCACCATCGGGTCCGCCACACCAATGTGACTGTACCTTATCACGAACTCCTGCTTTGCAATTCCTGGTTCGACACACGCACATAACACTATGCATATAGACATGTAAGAGAGCGAGCTTTTCATTTTTCTAACCTCTGTTTTTCAGCATGTATTTTTTATTCTTATTAACAGCACAATGTTGGCGGTTTACTATCGTGGCCGCATAATATACCCGAATCAGTCCCCAATTCCAATATCTTCTGTAGAAACTTGTCCGCAGGCGCAATAGAACCCTTCTTTTTGAATGCTGTTCTTCGAATATTGGTGTCCGTGTCAAATTTTGATGGTTAAGTCTGCGATTTACGGGTGCCTGGCCGTGCCATCCGGCAGGCACTTGTACTTCCTTTGGCAGGATGCCGAAGATAGCGGAAATTATCCATAAGGTTGATTCGTAATTGGCTAAAGGTATCTAAAACGTGTTTCAGTCAAGAAACAATGCTTCCTGGCTTTTCGGCTGCTGTATAACCCCACAGCCTCCAAGCTATCATACGAAAACACTATCGTCTTGAGGCCCGTGGTCTTCTGAGTACCGGTTTAGATTTGCTGTCTTTCCTGTGGTCCTGCTGAAGGACGCGCATTGCTTTTTTTACGTTAGCAACCTTTAGGACGCCGGTTGTTCGGCCGCCCTTTGCGCCTGCCGTGCAATATGCGTATGCAATGTTTATGTGGGCTTTGGCCAGTTTTTCAGCTACCACTGCAAGCGCCCCGGATTTGTTGGTCAGGCTTACACACAATACTTCCGTCTCGCTGTAAGGCATATTTAGTTTCGACAGTATCTCTCTGGCCCTGTCAGGCGCAGCAAAGACCACCCTCATAACACCTTGTTCAACAGAATCCATCATCGTCATAGCTATGATGTTAATTTTGGCGTGCGCAAACTCGACGAGGACCTGAGCCAACACTCCCGGCTTGTTGACCATAAAGACTGAAAATTGTACTGCAATATACATACCTCAGCCTTTCTTATTAAACTGACTCAATTTTCGCTTTCTGCTCTGAAGGCGCTTTCTTTATCCGGGAAAAATTTGAATACCTTGTCCAGATTTGTTATTCTGAAGACCCTGTGCAGTTGCGGATTTATAGCGCTTATCACAACATCACCGTTATACGTCTGCAGTTTAGCTCGAATGTCCAAAAGAAGCCCCAACACCTGAGACGAAAAGAACTTTACTCGCTCAAAGTCAAATACAATTCTGTCTGGATGGCTCTTTTCAATAAATCCCTTTATCCGTTCGGAAGCGGAGGATATACCTTCTACGTCGCTTATTGAGGTGGCTCTGAACGCCACCGTCGCCATAGTTCCCTGGCTGGTTATTTCGACACCAACTTCTTTGTCCATCCCAATCAATACTCCTTTTAGAACACAATTGTTCGCACGCCCGGGGCTAACGCCGCGACTTCCCATCTTCTGTATATACTGCTATCTTTGTGCGCTCTTGTCAACCAAATTAGGAGCCCAAATCGCTGCTCCTATATGCTGCTGACGATTTTCGCCCATAGTATAATAATAAACGGTAACAAGCTTTCTGTCCAGCCTTTGGATATTTCCTCTATTTCCAAAGTCAGAAAAAAACCAAGGCCCCTTCCAGCTCTTACCGCGGTCGCGGGAAATGAGAAATTTGTCATTTCTGTCGCACCTGATTGCAAAATCCGGCTGCCCCTGTCTGACGTTAGTGCCTAAGCTGAAAAAAACACAACAATCGCAAAAACCACATTGCTGTGCATATTATATCCGTCCATCAATCTTATGAACACTTATCTTTCTCTTTCGTTGAAGTCTTAAGGGATTTCCCTTATCAAAAATACCGACCTGCTATCATTATTCTTACATTCCTTTTGTCTTTACATCATCAATCAGGTAGATACTAAGCGGTACCTTGTGGTCGGCACCGGCCGAATCTTCCAGGTACATGCCTTTTGCTCCCGGCTCGCGATTAACTATGAGCGGACGAACATCACCACGCCACGGCCCGGTCCGGAACACAAGTCGCTCAAGAGAGTTGACCTTGTCGGCAAATTCAATGCCCCCCTCAGCGCGTCTGCCGTCAACATAAAGGTCATATTCCTCTTTATCGCAATCAAGCTCGAGCTTAATATCATACCACTTGCCGACCCGAGCGGGCACAGCGTCAGGTTCGGTCCCCATACGATCCATCGACATCCAGCTCGCGTCCAATCTCAGGCACATCGGCCTGTTGCCATGCTTGTCCTGAACTTCGACATGCAGAACTCCACTGCCAACTTTAACCATCATAACACGAAATTCCACTGTGACCTTTTTTGTTTCCGGAAAAGCCCTCTGAGTAATCGCGTAATCGTAAGGCTCCTCGTCTCGCAGCTCAAGACACTTATTGCCGGTCTTCACGGGGTCACCCACAACCGATATAGGGGCCCACTGTGGCACGTAAAGATTCCACATTGAAAGCTCGGATTCGTCACTCACCTTCTCAAAATCCTGTGAAAAATGTTTATCGACCGTCCCCCTGATTGGCAGCGGTGTTCGCGTCACCCAGATGTCCTCCTTATTCACGCTGTACGTATTCCAAATGTGGTCGCCGAGCGGATTACCGTTGCCCTCAACAATTCCGCGGAAATACTGTGTCCCGATGTTCTTATGCATGCCGAAGAATCGCATCGGCGGGCATTCACCGTTAAGACAAAGCAGGCCATCAAAAATATGAGCATCATCACTGGTCATTACCGCCATCGGAAAGCGGTTCCCTTCTGTAGCCGAATGATTGTAAACCAATGCGTAACGGCCATCATCAGTCTTTTGTATCCAGGTTTTCGCGCCACAAGCCATAAGAGAACGATTCCTGCCGATTTTCGGCCAGCTTTTTCCGTCATCAGGGCTAAGAGCCGACTTCTGGTTTTTCCACACTCCTACAACAACGCCATCGGGCCTGTGACACCAACTGAACGCCTTGTACTGATCGTCCATATCAACGGTAAAGAATCCATCTTTTGCCATGTCTTCTTCTTGCCACTGCAGAGTCATTAGTTTATCAGCTAACAAGGCCTCACAAGCTTCGACAAAGCCCCTATCATTACTGCTCTTATAGAGCGGATAATTGGTATTAGACTCATTCCAGCCTGAGTGGCGATTGTAACGAATGAAGTAAATCGGGCCGAAAGTGCCGTCTTTATATACCTCGCGCACTACTCTGCCAAGCCCCTGGCCGTTGTTAGGACCCTTTCGCGGATGAGGACAAAAACTGTAAAAAGCCAGTGTCAGCAGCCGGCCATTCGGCGCGACATAAAAACCCATCCTCTGGTGCATAACCGAGAATGTGCCGGCAGGCAGGTCTACCTTGCCTACTTCCGGAAAGCTGCGGTTTATCCGAGGCAGCGGGTATTTCGGAAAGACAACTCGTGGACTGGGCCAGTTCAGGCCGTCTTTCGATGTCATCAGCAATGTCCTTCCGGGGGGCACATGCTCTCCAGTGAGATTGCTCAGATACTGCAGATAAAACTGGTTATTCCAATATGCCAGATAAGGCTGGTGGTTATACGTCCAGCCCACCACACCGCCTTCCGGTGCGTTCGTCCTGTTAGCACGCATTGCCTGATAGTTATGTGCCCCAATAGCATAACGCAGCCTGCCGTCAAAATAACGCTTGTCGCATTTTACCCCACCGACGTACTTGATGGGCTCGCGAGCCGATTCCTCAATCGACGGCGGCAACTTCGCAGCAACCGCGAAGTTGCTCAACACAAAGGCAAAAAGAAAGAGAAGTGAAAGGCTTCCTAAAGTTTTTCTCTTTGACTCAATAGAATCCACAATCAAATCCTTCATGATATCTGCCCTTTCAAAACAACGTGATTAGATTAATAATTTAGTCTGCGCACAGATAGTATTTTCGATATCGACACATTGTTGACATAATACACGGCTTCTTTGACGGGGTCACCGGCCTTTGGAAGGTCATCTTCATTTTCTCTCTGTCCGATGCCGAGCTTGCGATATTCGCCCGTCCTGAAAGATATACGCTGCAGATTGGCTGCTTTTTGCGCAAAAGCGGCTCTCTTTAGCACACTCTTGCCATTGACGGACACACTGAACCTGCCCGCCGTAACGTCAGCACGAATCTTAAATTTGAGCCACTTGTTGGCCTGATAAGCCCTCACATCAACCGTCTTTTCACCGTCAACTACCTGTACCTTGCCGTTGTCACTGAGCATCACACGAACAGGCCGAATTCCTTTCTTACTGAGAAGGTCAATCTCCATACGCCCGTTATCTGTCTGCCTGGCAAGGATATCGAACTTGACCGTCACCATGCTGTTTTCAGGAAATACCCTTATGGCCCTGGCGTAGTCGTAAGGGTCGGTGTCGCTTAGTTTCAGACTCTTGTCGGCAGCACTCGGGAATTTCGCAACCTCCACCGGCGCCCACTTGAGACTGTAGACGTTCCAGTCAGTAACGACCCCGCCGGGTTTCATCTGGTCGAACGTCTCGTTGACCCACTTATCAACCTTGTGCCGAATCGGCAGGGGGACCCGGCTTACCCAGATATCTTCCTTGTTCATGCTGTAAGTCAGCCACATATCGTTACCGGGAGGATTACCGTTGCCCTGCGTGATTCCACGCACGTACTGCGGGCCCACATCCTTGGCATCTCCGTCATATCGCCGCGGAGGTAACTCCCCATGAACACAGGCCATATTGCTGAAGACCCTGCCGTCATCTCCTGTCGTTACAACCAGCGGATAACGCCAT
This sequence comes from uncultured Pirellulales bacterium, assembly GCA_964582985.1. Classification (GTDB taxonomy): domain Bacteria; phylum Planctomycetota; class Phycisphaerae; order Sedimentisphaerales; family Anaerobacaceae; genus CAZQYB01. Next base: position 27,451 of record CAZOUM010000028.1, read on the forward strand.
TCAAAATGCGGGTTATAGACAAAAGCGTAACGGCCGTCTTCTGTCTGCTGGCCCCACATCTTGGCGTGGCCCACGATGACCGACGGTAGCTTATTGATGTCCGACCAGCTTTTTCCTCCATCTTCACTCAATGCACTGTAGCCCGCCTTGAACATTCCAACAATCTTTCCATCCTTCCGCGTGTACCAATTGAAGGCCTTGCACTTGAACTCTTCCCCTGACAGTACATAAAAACCATCCTCGCTGCGGTCCTCTTCCCACCACTGCTGGACCATCAGCTTATTAGCCATAAGCTCATCACACACCGCGATAAAACTCTTGTCGGGCGATTCCTTATAATAAGGATACGGTGTATTTTTCTCATTCCAGCCTGCGTGCCGGTTATAGCGAATAAAGTAAAGCGGCCCAACGGTACCATCTTTATAAACCTCACGAACAACCCGGCCTAATCCGTCACCCTCATTCGGTGAAGGATATTTGCCGTAAAACGCCAGGACCAACAAACGATTATTCTTCGATACGTAAAAACCCATACGCTGATGTGTTATCGTCTTGTGGCTGTCACCTTCCGGCTGGAATCCCGGGAAGATTATCTTCGGTGTTTCCCAGTTCTTACCATCAACAGAACTCGTAATAAGTGTTTCCGTATTTTCGTCGTGCTCATTTACCGGTGCCGCTAAAAACTCAAGGTAATACTTATTGTTCCAATAACAGAGCATCGGAGCGTGGATGTAAGTATTCTTTAGTCCTCCTGTCAACTCCGGGTGCTCACGGTTCGACCGAAACACCTGATAGTTTTCCACGCCGACAACCGGCACCAGCCGAGCGTCCTGATGAGCAAGGTCCAGCGACTCGCTGCCTGTATCGTCGTAATGAAGCGGTGCATCGTCGAAATCCCAGTAATCGCCGGGGACCATCGAGATAATGTATTCCACATCCGCCTGAGAGAACGAAAACGCCGATTCGTCCACGATTATCTTATTCTGACCAGGCCAGCTCCAGTAAAGGCGAATATAAGAGGGGTCTCCATCCTGGAAATACCAAAGTCTCAGTGGATACTTGCGTCCTTTGACCATCAAGACACTGCCAACCCGAGCCTTTCTTCTGCCAAGCCCGTCGATAATGGTCTTGCCGGCAATTACCAGCTTGATACCGTTATCGACCTCGGCGATAAATGTCACCTCGCCGGTAAAGGGCGCCTCGATGTAACCCTGCCAATACCCCGACCAGTCACCCGGACCACCGGTCCAGTTGTGATTGATATGTTTTATCACATCTCTTGATTCGGGCCTCGTGAAGTCCCCGCTCTCGCAGATGACCCCGACCAGACCGGCTCTCTTGGCATTGGCCGCATCCGAGGCTTGCCAGACATAATCGGGTTGCTTCAGGAGACTTACACCATCACCACCGTCGTCATCGTCATCATCGTCGTCATCATCACTGGCAGCGACGATTTCGTCAAGCTTTGCCTCGACATCTTCAGGATAAACAAGGCTCGAACCGCCTATAACGGTTAGGGCCTGACCTGACCAGCTCCACTGAATTTTGAAGTAGCACTCGTACTGTCGACCTTCCTTGACGTAAGTAACCTCGATCGGATATTCCTCGCCCTTGACCATCGTCACACTGCCGGACATAACAGACCGTTTCGAATTAATCACGACAGTATCTGATATTTCGACCTTTACTTCCTGGTCCGTTGTTGCCGTGAAATTGACCTGGCCGCCGGCCGGAGCGATAACGAAGCCCTGCCATTTGCCGGACCACTGCCGCCCGTGACTGTCATCTTCGGTCCAGGTCTGTTCGAGGCTGCTCAGAGTCATAAGATTCTCAGCGTCGGAAAAATCCTCGTCGCCGTACTGTATCCCTATCAGCCCCGCTTTTCTCAGGCTCTCGGCACCAGCGCTTTGCGAAAAACCAATTACGCCACAAACAAAACTCAGTGTCACTACGGTCAAAATCACATTCTTTTTCATAATTGTCCTTTCTCTAATTTGCCTGTGACTTACTTAACCTTATCAGGGTCCCATATCGTTGCTGTCAGATACTGGTTGCGATGTTCGGGCGTCGCCCAGTAGTAAACCGTAATTACCTTGCCGTCGGCCTTCTGAAGCGAACGGGAATAACCAAAGTCCCAGTTCCTCGAACCTCTCCTCAATATAACTACATTGCCCCAAGTCTTGCCGTTATCCTTGCTCAGTTTGGCGCACATCGCCGTGGGCCTTCCCCGAAAACCATACGTCACTGCAAGCCTTCCGTCTTTGAGCTTAATAACACTCGGCGGATTGCCGTTAAAGTCACTGTTAACAACATCGGTATCAGCGATCTTGCTCAGAAAGCTCCACGTCTTGCCGGCATCTTTCGACTCATATACATCTATCCAGTTAAGTCTTTGGATTTTCCCGCGACGCTTGCTGATCTTCCTGCGAAGAGCGGCGACCAAATGATTTTTTGAAACCTGCACCGCCGAATATACCGCCCAGCGTTCGTACTTCGGAGCCTCTTCTATAGACGGTGATATCCAGCCGAGAAAATTAAACGTCTTTCCACCGTCCGTCGTCTTGGTACAGTAGAACCTGTCCTCAGCACCGTCAGGCTCTACTCCGAAGAAGAAGTAGCCTTCTTTGGGGCCGGTAACAAGATAGCAGGTGTGAGACTCAATACTGTCATCATCGAACGGTAATTGCTGTATATTCAATGCGAATGGGCCGGCCCAGCTTTTGCCGTAGTCATAGGTATAATAGAACCGCGAGCCCTGGCATTTAAATGCGAAACCTTCTTTGCTGAAATTCATTTCCTTGGCCAGCGGCACCATACCTTCATCACTACCCAAAGCAGGATATGTCTTATGAGTCCACGTCAAACCCCCGTCTCTGCTGTGCGCGACGATATCTTCGTTGCTCCTGTTGTCACGCGCATGGCCGTCCTCCCAGTCGGGCTTGTCTTTGAACCAGCCGCACTCGAAAGAAACAGCCATCTTATCCCCCCACATCCAGAATCCGCCGTTCGCAGGCCAGCCGGCATATCGACCGGGCTCGTCGTAGACAACAACGTGCCTTTCAACACACTCATGCTGTTGGCCCCTCGGTATCTCGATCTCCCTGCTGCCTTGGATTGTCGGAGGGTACTTAAGGGCTCTCACTTCAGTGTAATCACCACAATCTTTAATGACTATATCATCGTAACCTTCAGCGGGCCGAAGGTCTCCGTCATCCTTCCACTCTCGAGGGTCGCCGCTCCCACCGGGGATATCATCAAGACGCAATATGCCGCCACCTACATAGATAATGGCATCGCGGTCATGTTTTAGCTCAATGTCTCCAACGTGCATTATCCCGTCATTCAAGTAGATGCGGTGGACCCCACCATCACTATCGGCAAACTTCAAACTGCCGGTAACGGTGAACGTGCCGCCATTGAGATTGATATAACCGTCACTGCCCTTGCCCACGTTAAATCTGCCGTTGACAGTGAAACTGCCGCCGTTAACCGTTATGGTAGCTCCGGGACCATTTAGGAGGGAGTTTGATGCAGCGGTAATGCTTTGGGTACTTTCGATGATTAGCGTGCCCGCAATACTCAATTGGGCGGCATTTCTACCATTGGCGAATTCATTCCGGCTGATTACCTTGCCATTCTTGTCGTACACCGTCGAAAGACCATGGCACTTGAAGTTGTTCCACATCGACTCGGCCTTCATCTTCCCGTTCGGCCAGTACTGCGACCACGCACTGCCGCCGTCTCCCACGTAATACCACATCCATTTCTTCTTGCCGTCTCTTGACCAGTATGTCTCCTTCCCGACTTTCTGCCCTTTGTCGTACCTGGCTTCACGCTGTTTTGTTCCATCCGGATAGTACCACGTCTCTCTGCCGTGCAGTAGAAATCGCCCGTTGTCACCGATACCACCACTGAACTGGAGCCTCTTTTTACCATCAGGATAATTTTCCCGATATGCCTTGACTGTCGAAATGCTGCCGGCGGTATTGGTCATCAGTTCGGCATCGGACATCTTCTCTTGCCTCGTATCCCTGGCTAAAATCCACGCCTCGTTGAATGCAAAGTGCAGGGCAGATTTGTTCATCGATGTGATTAGATGTATCGTTCCGTCCGGCCCTTGTCTCGCAACAGAATAGCCGATAGTTATGACCGGTTCCTCTTCATGCAGCTGGGCACCGGGGAGTTTCTTGATAAGCCAGTTTTCACCGTCGTCATCTGAAAGAGCGACATAAGAACCCTTCTCGGTAATAGAAGCGGGATGCTCTCCATCTTTTCTATTGAAGTCACCGGCCATAAGCAAACGTCCGCTTTTCAGCCTCAGAAGACTTGGCCTCTGATTTGACCCCAGCATGCAGAAAGGCGTCTTCGAAACTTCATAGGTTTTTCCACCGTCTCTCGTTAAGGAACGCGGCATAAATTTGTCGATATTAGTCCTCTTGCCTCCCATTCCGAGTATAGACGTCCCATCGCTCAAAAGTGCAAAAGTGGTGTGCCTGCCGAAAGTTCTCCCGCCCGTATCGTACCACGTCTTGCAGTTGTCACGCGTCGCCCAGAGAACCGAGTCGCCGTCGACGCCATCGCATGCCACATAAAGCGTTCCGTTCTTGTCACGAACCGCCGTATTGATAGGCTGATTCGAACGACCGCCGATTTGATTCATGAAATTCGGGAATTGCACCTCGGCCCAGGTGGCCCCGTTATCTTTTGAAAATGTCCATTGGAACGGAAATCCCCCTACAAGCCTCGGATTGCCCCAGAAGAAATACACAATACCACTGTTTTTATCCGTCCACAGCATCGGTGCGTGGTCATTAGAAGCAGCAAAGTCAAACAGCCTTTCCGGCATGTCCCATTGTTCTGCTCCGAAGCGCAAACGGCTCGCTATCAACGACACGCCAGGCTCATATTCCTTATAAGAAGTGTATATTACCATCAGGATGTCACCGTTCGGGCAGACCTCAAGGGCCGGGCTTTGGTTGTGCCCCCTGAATGATGGGTGCAACCCTACTTCATCTATCGCCTCCCCACGGCAGCTATCACATGTCTCAGGCGGTGTCGGAAGCAAGTATCGCTTCCTGAAATACGGCTTCGAAGAATCAGGACCCAGCTTCACAATGCCCTTGTTCTGCTTGACACCCTGCTGAACATATGGTGCCTGATACGCAAGCGGACGGGTGCTTGGCATCGGCCCCTGAACCACACGGAAACCAATATTGTGATAACCGGGGTTTGCCGGGGAGTCGTTGTAATAGGGCCCAAAACCAGGAGCGATTGCAGCACGGCTTGATGAGGCGTTGAAAGTCTCGCGCCACACATTTTTCCCGCCGTCGTCAAGCAGGCCACCGCGAACAACTCGGGCCATTCCGTATTCCGGACCTACCGGGTCAACCTGCTCCGCCGCCGGATATTCCCCGTGCCAGTCGAGACACCATTCGCGCACTCCCGTGTGCATATTTTTGAGTCCCCACGCATTGGCCTGTCCGGCTCTCGGCGGCCTGTCGCCTGATGAGTACAGACTCGTTGAACCGGCCCTGCACGCATATTCCCATTCAGCTTCCGTAGGCAGGCGATAAGGTCTACCTTCCTTCTTACTCAGCCACTCGCAAAACACCACCGCCTCATACCAGCTAACGCCCGCTGCATAAGGTGAATGCTCGGCAGTCCCCACAAACTCAGCCTTGAACTGTCTAAACTGCTTGGCAGCTACCTCGGTTTCCGACATGTAAAAGGCCCTGGAGATTGTCACCTTGTGGACCGGCTGTTCATCCCAGTAATCCCTTCCGAGCGTGCTGCCCATCTCAAACGAGCCAGGGCCAATCTTGACCATCTTGACCCCCACCGAGTTCACAAACTCGTCCGCCCGCGATGTGCTGTCCGCAAGCAGCCACACCCCCGCCAGACCCTGCCGGTAATTTCCTGCTTCTGCCCCGGCGAAGGCCGCAAAGCAAGCAACAAAAAACGTTACCATCAAAACAATAGTGCGATTCATAACTCTCTTCTTTCTTAAATCGAACATGATTTGCTTGACTTTCAAATCGCAATAGCTACAGAACTCGTTTTGCCAGGCTGTCCAATCTCTTTTGCGAGATCGGAGTCTTGGCAAACGATGCCCTCTGCATACGCTGTCTTTATTCCAATTGAATCTATGCCTTAACCGAAGCCTCTCGTTCCAGCAAAAACTATCTATCCGGTATATGCCAGTTCATAGCCCTTGCGATATTCACGCGTGAGGAACTTGTTGGCTCTCCGGTCGCGAATGAATTCGTGTTTGCTGGCATCATATCTCAGCCGGGCGCCGCCCAAACGCACACCTATATTGCCCATGTGGCACAGCGCCGCCGAGGCAAAACCTTCATCGATCGGTGCCAACAGTTTCGAAGGGGCGTTGGCTTTAATGCACTCGATGAAGTTACCTTTGATCCCACGACCGCCCTCGCCTTCGATTTTCTTGCGCTTCCCATCTATGATAGCATGGCAGCCCTTGCGACCGATTTCGAGCTTGCCCTTGGTGCCGTAGAAGATAACGCCGTTGTCATGGCCTTCCAGCTTGTAGTCGGTCCACAGACGCATCTCGTACATCACGTAGCCTTCATCGTATACAAACGTAACGGTCTGCGTATCAGGCGTCTCATGGTCGTCGTCATACCAGAGCTGTCCGCCGGCAACGATGGCGGCCTTGGGGAACTGATTCTTCGCACCCAGACCCCAGCGGGCCACATCGACCTGGTGGATACCGTCGTTGCCCATATCGCCCGTGCCGTAATCCCAGAACCAATGCCAGTTGTAATGCCAGCGGTTCTTGGTGAACCCATGCTTTGGCGCAGGTCCAAGCCACAGGTCATAATTTACTCCGGGCGGTGGGTCCGTAACGGGTTCGCGTCCGATCTTGTCGCGTCGCTGGTGGTTAATCGCCTTGGCCAGCAGCACCTTGCCGATTCCGCCTTCACGCATGAATTTGATGCCGGCAATCGCGTCGGGCTTGCCGCGGTACTGAGTACCGTGCTGGACACATTTGCCGAACTGTTTGGCGGCCTTGACCAGCAATTGTCCTTCCTTAATGTTATGACAGCAGGGCTTCTCGACATAGACGTGCTTTCCCGCTACCAGCGCAGCCAACGCGATCGGCGCGTGCCAGTGGTCCGGCGTGGCAATGCTTATCGCATCGATGCTCTTGTCATCCAGAACACGGCGATAATCTTCAACCGGTTTACTATTAGTTTCCTTCGCCACGTCATTGCGGTGTTTCCGGTCCACATCACAGACCGCCACCAGTTCGGTTTCTTTCATGTCGGCCCAGTCCTCGGCATGATTACTTCCCTGATTGCCGACACCGATGACCGCGATGCGAACACGCTCACTCGGTGCTGCGAGTCCTTTCTTGGCCGCCGCCAATATTACAGATGGTACGGCTATGCCGGCAGCTGTGGTTTTGAGAAACTTTCTTCGTGATAAATTACTCATGATAATCTCCTTAAATCAACCTAATGTGAATATGTGCACAATACTCGACTTATAACCAATACACTATTTTGTTCCTGACACTGCCGGCACAGGTACTTTGACCGTCCATGAGTCCGTCATCTTGAAGTTCTCACCCTCGACTCCCTGCCACGTATCAAACTGCACCAAGCCGTTACTATTGACTGTGATTTCAACGAAGGTTTGATGCTTATCGGCGTGGCTCAATCGGCCGGCGTTACCTACGTCTATTTCCCAGGTGTATTTCTCCCAATCTCCATCGACCTGATAACGTGCGTACTTGTGAGTGTGGGCACACAAGCCTGCGACGACTTTTCTGTCGTTGAGGACCTTCATGAATCGCTGCCAGTTGGCAGGTGATTCTTTGCCGCCGCGGCCGTTTGGCCAAGCTGGTTCATGATAGATGACAAAGACCACTGGTTTTGCGTTCTTGTCGAGGTCTTCTTCAAGCCATTCGATGAGTGCATCGGTAAAGCCGAGGTCCTTGTCGTATTTTTCGCCATCGAAGTACATATTAAGCTGGACGAAGTGGGCGTTTTGGTAGTCCCAGGAATAGGTTGTCTCTTCGCAGCCCTTGGGGCCGGGATTGACTTTTCCCTGTAAATGGTCGTAGTAGAACTGGCGGAGCCAAAGCAGGTCATCCTGCGCCCTCTGTACCTCGTGGTTTCCAACACCGGGATACCATATTACATCGTCTCCAAATTCCGCCTTCAGAGTCCGGTAGAAATCTTTGGCCAAAGTGCTGTGGTCATCTTCGAAATAATCACCGGCCGTAATATGAAAAGCGAACTCTCCATCGACCTTGTCCTTCATTTGTTTTAGCGTATGCTGCCACCTGGAAAGACCTGAACGGGGGTCGCCTGTGAGAGCAAACTTGAAAGATGACGTTTGTTCGGCGCAGCCCAGGACGGCAAATAAGCAAAAAACTAATAAACATCGGAAAGCAACGTTTCTTAGGTCTTTCATTCTGTAATCCTTTCAAAACTGTTAATCCAGCATCTCTCCACGTTTGTGCCCTTTCGCAAAGGTGAGAAAACGGTCTTGCCTCCGTAACGTTCAAACAGGCGCTTTCGGCGTGGAAACCGCAAATTTGCGCTCACAAACGGACAACTTCAGCACTCCGCAAAGTTCTTCATGCGCGAATAGATCGCCATTAGGTCCAACAGTGCAAGTCGACGCGGCTCGCCGCTTAAGATTTTTGCCGGCGTTATCACTGTCTTCATCTTTGTCATTCCAGCTCATTTTGGTGATACTGCCGGAACCTGCAGAAACTCCTTGTCGGTCTTAGACTATTCTTCTTCATCCGTCCTTGTCTTAGCCCGGCGGGTCAATCTCCCTCAGCGCACCTTTATCAATGCGCTCGCCCGCCTGGATTTGCCCATCGGGTCGCGCATAAAAAGCCATTTCTCCAATCTGTATTACGTACCGAGGCCCGGCTACCGTCTCAGCCGTCCAGGCCTTGCTTGGTTTTAGCCCGGGGTATGCCTTGGCGAGTGTTGCCAGTGCCTTGTCTGGAACCTCGGCCACTGCAATACTCTTTTTTGTGCCCCGAAATGCCATGCTGTCGGCATCTTCTTCGATGTCCGTCTCGTCATTTTTGTACTGAAGCTCTCTCAATTCGCCTTCTGGCGTCACCTCAAACTTATACTCTTCATCCCCCCGCTCACAGATGATTTCATACTGGTCGGGCTTCAGCTCCCAATCCGTCACTTCCATATGGGGCACAAATATCTTGGCATGCCGCAGCACTGCTTCCGTCGGAGGCTTGTCCTTCTTGCTAAAAGTGCCTGACCTTGTCGAGGATACTCGCAGCCGAATCAACAATCCTCCCAGACCACGTTCGGGCCTGATTAGGATTCCGTAGTCTTTACCCGGCCTTAGCCGAAAAAAGAACACGTACTTCTGTTCACCCAGGACAGGTCGGCCAACAGAAAGGTTCACACCTTTAATCTTTTCACGCCTTTCAACCGAACGCATCCTTATTATTATATCGGCAAGGTCAATATAGCCGTGTTCCTCGCTTTCATCGGCGTCAGTAATCTCTATATCAAGTCCCGTCGGAAGCTCTATTTCCTTCAGTTCAAAAAGCCCGTCTTCGCGCTTC
>CAZOUM010000029.1:0-36126 GCA_964582985.1 uncultured Pirellulales bacterium
GACTTATCACCAGCCCATAAGCTACGGTATCGTTGTAGTCGTAGCTCACGTTACCGACTGTCAGGTTATCAACGGAAGTAATCTCGGTGGTGGCGTTAGGCTCAGTCATACCGACAACATTTGGTACGGTCGGCTGACCTAAGGAGAGGACAAGATCAACAGATGACCCAATCAGCACAGATGTACCTGCCGTCGGGCTCTGACTTATCACCAGCCCATAAGCTACGGTATCGTTGTAGTCGTAGGTTACGCTGCCGACTATGAGGCTGGTAGCGGTAATGTCAGCCGTGGCATTAGGCTCTGTTTCTCCCACAACATCAGGCACAACAGGTTGACCTAAAGATATCACGAGGTCGACAGGTGAGCCGATGGGCACCGTTGTACCAGCATTCGGGTCTTGACTTAATACAATATCTACCGCTACGACATCGTTGTATTCGTAGATTACGTTGCCTACGGTCAGGTTAGCATCGGTAATGGCTGAGTTTGCATCGACCTCGGTCATGCCCACCACATCAGGGACGTTTACATCGCTTGCGTGGGCGTTAGCGGGCAGTGAAAACACAACAAGCGCACAAAAAACCAACAACCCAACTGCAGTTCTTGCTCTTGTTGTCAGTATCAGTCTTTCCATCGCTTCCGTTTTATTACAATTCGGGACAAACAACTTATTCCGGCCGCGCACTCCGGCTGCGCGAATCCGGCCTAAACATCCTTGTTTGGAGACGTGGATAGATTTGGTTTATATAGAATCTACCCGCGTTTTTTCATCCGTGAGTGTAAAATGAACAGCCAGCAGCCAATGCCCCTGTTGGTTCTAACTGCATGGGGCCGCTGAAAAAGAACGCTCGAAATGAGCGTCTGACACTGCTGGTTTTTTGGAAATCAAGGCAAAGACCCCCCTTTACCCCGCCACTGAGTGGGAAAGTTTCATATAAAACCCCCCACCTCGTTATTATCATCACACCTCCTGTAAATCATTATCAAATCCTATTTCGAAACTAAATTTTACCACATTAATGCCCCAAAAGTCAAGCAGATTATCCCACCTAATCACTTTTTTTGAACCATAGATAGGTATTTTTCAAGCTTGGACCAATGTTATAGGACAGAGACCTTGCCGCACCGTATTCCGCTGGCCCTGCTCCTCAGCTTGGCCCCGAGCTGAGCCGCCTAATGGTGTGCTGCGACCGCCGTTGTGCGTTCTCTAACCGAACATTGAACTACGATAAGCGGATTAGCTACGGGCGTGTTTCGCAGATGATGAACTTTGCAAAGAATTTGTAAGGTATATTACCTCGCATGTTCATCTAAGTCAACATGAGCCGAGGTGTTTCATTAAAGATCAGGGCCAGAAGCTTGTCGAGAGATTCTCAAGCGAGTTCTCGAATCTTTAAGCACTTTACCAGTTGCATAGCCGACAAGGTTTGTCTGATGGCCCCGCCGATAGGAACCATACCAGTCCTGGCACCACTTTTTGACGTTGCCATGCATATCATACAAACCCCAGGCATTGGGGGGCGTTTTGCCCACACGAAGTGTAACCGGCACAATGCAAAACAGCAGGGGCCTATACTGCAGCAGTATAGGCCCCGAATTTGTTGCAAACTCACTGAAGAGGCAGCGCCTATTCCTCCGGCCAAAACTGCTCCTGCTGCCAGGAATCTGCCATACACGCAAAGTCCTCAAAGTTAACCAAGCAGTCGTGGTTAGTATCGGCCGGTACTATGGCACAGCCGGTCGTAAAGCTCTTTGCAGATTGTACCGTCTTGGTTGCCCTCATCAACACGCCAGTAATAAGTTGTCCACAACAGAAGATTACCGACGTTCCAGCAAAGCTCATCGGCCCTCTGCATGCCTAAGAAGCATGGGCACGGTGAAGTCACGATGTCGCCATTTTCCACACAGTCATAATCGGTGCTGAAGTATACGCCGTGCCAGCCTCGGCTGCCGCTTAAATGTGCCTTGCTTTCAAGGGGGCACTACGGTTAAATTCCCGTGAAACGAAGAGAAGATAACTTCTTGTTACACAAGAAGTTATCTTCAGAGTTCAATAGCGGGGGCAGGATTCGAACCTGCGACCTCCGGGTTATGGGCCCGACGAGCTACCAGACTGCTCTACCCCGCGATCATTCATTCGCTTGTCGCGCTCACTATAAAATACCAAAAAGGGTGCGTACTATCAAGAAAATTCATGCGAATTACAGATTTTCCCGAATCTTAGCAGCGATCTCCTCCATTCTGCCTTCTTGATATTTGTAAGAAGGCCACCGATCAAAAACACCATCGCCAGTATTTCGAGGGATTATATGAAAATGCAAATGCTCAATAAGCTGGCCGGCAGCCCTGCCGTTATTGCACAATACATTGTAGCCGTCGGAATTCACCGCAGTGGTTACAGCTTTAGCGATATCGCCGAGGTGCGAAGCCAAGTTGCCCAAGAGTTCTGCAGGACAATCATGTAATCTTTCAAAGTGCTGCTTTGGAATCGCCAGAGTGTGGCCATCACTTATTGGGCAGATATCCAAGAAAGCGAGAACGACTTCATCTTCGTAAATCTTTGTAACTGGAATTTGCCCAGCTACCATCTTACAAAAAACACAATCGTTTTCACTCATCGTATGGTCATCCTCCACAGCAGGTATGGTCTACTGCCGGTTGGTTTCACCTGGCTGGGTATCATTTTCGGTGACCTCTTCAGCTTCGGCAATTTCTTCGGTTTCTTTACGCGAGCCCCTTTTAGCAGCGGTTTTTACTTGTTCCTTCAAGCCTTCTTCCTCTCCTACGAGTTGCAGAAGAACCAACCTGCTGTTGTCACCCAATCTTCTGAGCGACAGGCGGATAATCCTCGTATAGCCACCCGGTCGGTCAAGATATCGAGGGCCAAGTTCGCTAAATAATTTCCCTATTATCGTACCTTTCTTGACGGTCTTGCCGTCCTCGTAACTTATGATGTCACGATCGCCAAGCATCGCGATGGCTCGACGCCTGGCGGCTAATGTACCTTTCTTGGCCAGCGTAATCAGCTTTTCGGCAAATCCTTTTACTTCTTTGGCCTTTTCCATAGTCGTTGAAATGGTTTCGTGCTCGAAAAGCGAAGCGGCCAGATTTCGGCGCATAGCCAATCGATGTTCGCTTGTTCGGCTTAATCGGCGACCTGCTACTTTGTGACGCATATTCTCAAAACCCTCATTTATCAGAGCTTATTGTGTAGTGTCCCTTTCCTATACCGTACTTATTTTATTATCTATACCTGTCATACCCAAAGACAAACCCATGTCGGCGAGTTTTCTCTTGATTTCATGCAGGCTCGTTTTGCCGAAGCTGCGAATCTTTAATAGATCAGCTTCGGTCATTTGAACCAACTGCCCAATGGTTTCAACTTTCGCTGATTCAAGACAGTTGCTGGCTCTTACCGATAGCTCCAGTTCCTGAATAGGGGTTTTCAGTTTTTCAATTATTTCCTCATCGATCTCTTCTTCTATTGTTTCTTCTTCGGTAGCGGCTTCAGCAATAGTTTCCTCTCCAAGCTCGAAATACTGCACGAACGGGTTGATGTGCTTGCGTAATATCTTAGCGGCCTCCACCAGTGCCATTTCGGGCGTAACTGCTCCATTGGTCCAAATCTCAAGGATAAGCTTGTCATAATTGGTCCGCTGTCCGACCCGGGTGTCTTCGGTTGCGTAGCGGACCCTTGTAACAGGAGAATATAGCGCATCGACGTATATGACACCTATTTCTTGGTCGAATCTGTCCATCGCGGCGATTCGTTCAGAAGCTGGCATATAACCACGGCCTTTCTCAACAACCATTTCCATCTCAAAATTTGCATCTTCAGTTAAGGTTGCTATCACCATGTCCTTGTTTATCACCTCAATGGCCGGGTCTGAAACTATATCAGTTGCTGTTATAGCACCGGCCTTGCTCGCTGAAACCTTCATTGTCTTTGGCCCTTCTCCTTGGAGCCGAAGAACAAGATTTTTGACGTTCAAAACGATATCGGTGACATCTTCCATTATATTTGGTATCGAAGTAAATTCATGATTGACGCCTGTTGCTTTAATAGATGTTACAGCGCTGCCTTCCAAGGATGAGAGTAGCACACGTCTTAAACTGTTGCCGATAGTTGTGCCGAAACCACGTTCGAAAGGCTCGATAAAGAATCGGCCATATTTATCACTCGATACCTTCGTGTCTCGTTCAACACGAGTGGGCAACTCAAAACCACGCCATGTAATTCGCATACAGGCCTCCTATAATTAACAATTAATCGTTGCCGGCTATTTGCTTTCTACCAGTAAGATATAGAATCAAAATAGTCACCAGAAACTACCTTGAGCAGAACTCCACAACCAACTGCTCCTCAACGGGAATTTGAACGTCATCACGGCTTGGCAGCGCGACAATGGTAGCTTGTGGTTTTCCGCGGTCCAGCTGCAGCCAACTTTGTGTAGTAAAGTTGGGGTTGCTTTCTAACTGCTGCTTTATCTTCTTAACACTTCTTTCGGAATCTTTACCTGTTATCTTGTCTCCGACTTTGATTGTATAATCAGGTATATTGACCTTGCGACCATTTACACAAATATGACCGTGGGAAATCAACTGCCTTGCAGTCTTACGCGAAGGTGCAAAATTCAACTTATATACTACATTGTCCAAGCGTCTTTCCAGCAATTGCAGGAGAATCTCTCCCGTGTTGCCTCTCATACGCTCAGCCTTGTGGAAATACCTCATAAACTGCCGCTCCAGAAGCCCGTAGTATCTTTTTACTTTCTGTTTTTCACGTAGCCTAATGCCATATTCGCTCGCTCTGCCTCTGCGCCAGCCGTGCATACCGGGAGCCAAATTACGCTGCTTTTTCTCGATTGGACATTTGGCTGTTTCACATCTGATGCCCTTTAGCATCAGCTTCACGCCTTCACGACGGCAATATTTACAAGATGAACCAAGATAACGTCCCATCTTTCTTGTCTATCTCCTGAAAAAATATTCAAGCTCACAAATTCATGGTCTCGTAGTTGCTCATTTTATACTCGCCTTCGCTTCCGTGGTCGACAGCCATTATGCGGAAGCGGAGTGACATCTTCTATGGAAGCGATCCGCAACCCCGTTTGCTGAAGCGCCGAGATCGCAGATTCACGGCCCGGCCCGGGACCTTTGATCCTGATTTCGACCTCGCGAACGCCGTTGCGCTTGGCGGCAGAGGCGCAACGTTGAGCAGCCTGTTGCGCAGCAAAAGGCGTACTCTTGCGAGAACCTTTGAAGCCAACACAGCCTGCTGAACTCGAGCAGATTGTGTCGCCATTCATATCTGTAACCGTCAGTAGCGTATTGTTAAACGTGGCCTTGATATGCACAATAGCCTTGGCTACATTCCTTCTGACCCTTCGCTTTGCGCTTTTCGCCATTATTATAAGAGCCCTCTACAAATTGGTCATTTACTGCATTTTAACTTTTGATTTCCCGTTTTGATTTTGCGTTTCCCTTCCACGCCAGTTGTAGCTTATTAATCACGAATAATCACTTTCTCTCAGCGTTTTTCCTTCACACCTTTTTTACCTGCCACTGTTTTTCTGGGACCTTTGCGTGTTCGCGCATTGCTCTGGGTGCACTGGCCTCGAACGGGCAGCCCTTTCCTGTGGCGAATGCCTCTATAACAAACTATGTCACGCAATCGGCCAATATTTTGAGCAATCTGTCTGCGAAGCTGGCCTCCAACAACGTAGTTGCGCTCGATAATTTGAGTTATCCGGCTAAGTTCGTCTTCGCTTAGCTTGGCTGCTTTTGCGTTTTTTTCAACCTTGGCTTCTTTCAAGACCTGTTCCGAAGTATATTTACCTATGCCGTAAATATAGGTTAATGAAATCCATATGGATTTATTATTTGGGATATCGACACCCACTATACGCGGCATATCAGCTCCTCTTGCAACTTAGGACTAAAACCTATAATTCTAAATTCAAAACTTGTCATTCGACTCGATTTTCGTTCCTCTCTCTTTATCCTTGGCGTTGTTTATGTCGAGGATTTGTACAAATCACTCGTACAACGCCTTTGCGACGAACGATCTTGCAATTTTCACATATACGTTTTACTGAACTTCTAACTTTCATTTTTTGTAACCTGTTCGGTCTTATAACTATCACATAGTGGTCAAGCGATAGCTAATGGCGCAGAATTATTCGGCCTCTATTCAAGTCATACGGCGACATTTCAACTGTAACCGTATCGCCGGGTAAAATTCGAATATAGTGCATTCGCATTTTACCTGAAACGTGTGCCAGAATCCTGTGGCCATTTTCCAATTCCACTCTAAACATCGCATTCGGCAAAGCATCAGTTACCTTTGCCTGCAATCTTATCGCTTCCTTTTTTACCATAGACTTTTCTAAAGCAAATAATTCAAAGAGTAAAGACCCTTGAAATTAGAATTTAGTAGCTTTTTGCTATTTTACAGTCAGCACCTCACAACCATTTTCTACTATCGCAATTGTATGTTCAAAGTGAGCCGAACATTTACCATCTTTTGTTATCACTGTCCAGCCATTCTTCAGTGTGCGAACGTCACTGCTGCCGGCGTTAATCATCGGCTCCACTGCCAAAATCATTCCTTCAGCCAGAACAATATCATCGGCTAACAGCTCGTCGCTGACAAAGTTAGGCACTTTCGGCTCCTCATGCATTTTTCTTCCAATGCCGTGCCCAACAAAGTCTTTCACCACCGAAAATCCGGCAGACTCAGCATGGTCTTGCATCTCTGAAGCTATTTGGCTCCACTTGACGTTCGGTGCGGCTTTGGCTATTGCTGTGTCGAGAACCTGTTTAGTCACGTCCATAAGTCTGCGCTTATCCTCAGAAACTTCACCGATGCTAATCGTAATAGCAGAATCTCCACAATAGCCGTCCAGCCTGGCGCCAAAATCAACGCTGAGGATATCCCCGTTCTTGAGCTTCACTCTATCGGAGGGAATACCGTGAACGACTTGCGCATTCACTGAAGCACAGATCGAACCGGGAAAAGGAGTTTGGGTAAGCGCACTGCGGACACCTTTGAACAGAGCTTCCGCACCAGCGTCGGCAGCCATCTGCGCAGCTACCCTATCCAAATGCCCAGTGGTTACGCCCGGCTCTGCAATCTCTTTCAATTTTGAAAGAACATCGGCTACAACGGCGCCTGCTTTACGCATCAACTCAATTTCTCTTTGGCTGCGGAGCGTTATAGCCATTTAATTTTGTATCTCGTTTAACACTTTGACGAGAGCGTCCAATTTTTCAAACACCAAAGCGGTTGTCTCATCGGCATCTTTGTTAGCATCGATATCATAGACCGCACTGCTGTCTCTATAATAATCGACCACAGGCTCAGTCTGTAAGTGATAGGTCTTGAGTCGATTGGCCATAACTTCGAGACCGTCATCGGTCCTTTGGACGAGTTCGATACCATCGTTATCACATATTCCTTCGACCTTCGGCTTTAGGTTTTCAATGTGATAAACAGCACCACATTTAGGACAGCTTCTCCTGCCGGTCATCCGCTGGGCTACTACATTGTCATCTACCTTCAAATTCAAAACGATGTCTATCTTCTGGCCATTTGAAGCCAATGCTTTGTCAAGCTCCCCAGCTTGCTCAACAGTTCTTGGAAAGCCGTCCAGCACGAAGCCGGCTTTCGGTGCCTTCTTAATTTCATCGGCCATCATCTCGACCATTATCTCATCGGGGACAAGCGCACCCGAATCCATATAAGCCTGGGCCTTCTTGCCCAGCTCTGTACCCTTCGCTCTATGGCGTCGTAATATGTCCCCGCTGGACAGATGGACCAGGCCATATTTCTCAACAATACGTTTGCACTGAGTTCCTTTGCCTGCGCCGGGAGCACCCAGCAAAACTATTCTCATCTATACGCTCCTTTTATCCTACCGGTCTCAGTGAAACCATCATAGCTGCGCATCAAAAGGTTGGCCTCGATTCTCTGGACAAGGTCGAGGGACACACTGACGACTATCAATAATCCGGTGCCACCCAGGAATGCCGCTATTCGCCAATCAATCCGTAATCGTACTGAAACTACTGACGGCACGACGGCTATTACGGCCAGGAACGCAGCCCCAAAATAAGTAACTCTGGTCATCACTTTCTCGAGGTATTCCGCGGTTCTGCGCCCGGGGCGAAGTCCCGGAATAAAACTACCCGAATCACGTAAATTCTTGGCCAATTCCTTTGGCTGAAACTGCACCGTTACCCAGAAATAGGCAAACAAGAATATCAACAGCATATATAAGACGTTGTAGGTGTAAGCATCATTACGCAAGGCAGCCGCCAGACTCCGCATTACTCCCGAGTTTTCAAGTCGCGGGAATCTTGCTAATTGACCGACTATCACAGGCGGAAATATCATAAAGCTGGACGCGAAGATTATAGGCATCACTCCGCCGTGATTGACACGTAACGGCAGATAATGTCTTTGCCCGCCATACATTCGCCGACCCCGCATCTGTTTTGCCTGCTGAATCGGTATTCGGCGTTGTCCCTGAGTTATAAGTATAGCACCTGCAACAACGAACACAAAAGCTGCTATCAGGAACAATAACTTTGCCGGTCCTATGGCATCGCTGCTTGCAGTGACTCTGAGGTCGACATTTTCCCAGAGCCTTTGGACCGCCCACGGCATCCTCGAGATGATGCCTGCCATAATTATCAAACTAATACCGTTGCCTATACCGTACTCGTCTATCTGCTCTCCCAGCCACATCAGGAAGATGGTGCCGGCCGTCATACCGAAAACTCCCATTATCATTGCTTGGGTTTCCATGCCGGCATAGGTTAAACCCTTCCCTCCCAGCCATTTCATGACCATCAGAGATTGAATCAAACATATTAGAACCGTCAAGTAGCGGGTGTACTCCTGTATCTTCTTGTGGCCGGTTTGGCCCTCCTGTCGCAACTTTTTCAAGGCAGGAACGACCTCACCCAGAAGCATAAGGATGATTGATGCCGTAATATAGGGCATAATGCCCAGACCGAATAAGCTGCTTTTACTCAATGTTCCACCAGTGAACATTTGCATGTATTCGGCTGCTCTACCTAACGGACTATCAGTGTCTCTTGTGTCGACGGCTTCAGTTACCTTTTCCTGGTCAAAACCCGGAACGGGTATGTGAAAGCCAATCCTGTAAATTATCAGCAGCGCAACTGTAAATAGAATCTTGTTACGCAGGTCCGGGATCCTGAATATGTTAATTATTGTTCCAAGCATTTTTGTATTTCTCTGTAGTTTTTTAGCCTAAGCTAATTAAGTTAACACCATTTTGTACTGTTCCCTCAAAATAAAAGGCAAAACCGAAACCCAACGATTACTCTATCACTTTTGCCGTTCCTCCACATCCTATAATCTTCTGCTCGGCTGTCTTGCTGAACTTATGAGCGGTGACGTCTAACCTTTTCGTTAGGTCGCCATTACCAAGAATCTTCACTTTGCTTTTCCGGCAGTCAATTAACCCAGCCTCGGATAACCGATCTAAGCCAACGGCAGTGCCATCGTCGAATCTTTCCAATTGTAGTACGTTGACAATCTCGTAGCGTGTGGCGAACTTGTAATTGCTAAATCCGCGTTTGGGCAGGCGTCTAAACAAAGGCATCTGTCCACCTTCATAAAGGGACCTCGAAGATGAGCCGGCTCTGCTGCCTGCGCCCTTGTGGCCTCGACCACAGGTTTTACCCCGGCCGGTGCCCGTACCTCTACCGACACGCCTGCGGGCCTTGTTCTTACCTGCAACAGAAGTTATTTCATAGTTCAACATCTCAATCACCGCCTTTTCACAGACTCAACTTCCACGCCGCGAAGGGTCTCAACCATCTCCTTGCTACGTAATTTCAACAAACCGTTTAAGCTGGCCTTAACGACGTTCTTGGCTGATGTGCTTCCATAAACCTTGGTGAGGACATCCTGCACGCCAGCCAATTCAAGCACTGCTCGAGCGCTCGAGCCGGCGATAACGCCTGTGCCGGGGCTGGCCGGCACCAATATTATCCTTGTGGCCCCGTATTTGCCGCCGATCTGGTGTGGAATTGTTCGGCCTCGCAAAGGTATCTTGTACAAAACTTTCCTGGCATCTTTTATACCTTTTTCGACTGCGAGAGGTACTTCGTTGGCTTTGCCGTAACCGATACCAACGGTTCCTGCACGGTCACCAACAACCACCAATGCCGCAAAGCTAAATCTGCGACCGCCCTTAACCACTTTTGCACAGCGATATACCTTCACAACCGTCTCTTCGAAGGGCTGTTCTTCTTGACCCGATAATGTAACCAGTTCTGCCGCCAATTCTTTTCCCCAGACTCTATAGTAATTCTTTTTTTATTTGCTGCAACCCGTCACCTCTGGATTGTCTTAGAAAACCAGCTCGGCCTTTCGTGCCGCCTCGGCAAGGGCCTTGACTCTGCCGTGGAACTTATAATGACTTCTATCAAAGCAAACGCACTTTATGCCAACCTTAAGTGCTTCTTTTGCGACCGCCTCACCTACCAGTTCAGCAGCTTTTATGTTACCGCTGTTGGACACTCGGTCCCGCAGTCCCTTGGCTCTCGTGCTTGCAGAGACAAGCGTCACTCCTGCAACATCGTCTGTAATCTGGGCATAAATGTGTCTGTTGGAACGATACACCGATAGTCGCGGTCTGTCCGGCGTGCCCAAGACCTTCTTGCGCACGTGATATTTGCGCCTCAGCGCTGCTCTTTTTACCTTGTCTATGCTCATAAGAAACAAGTGCAAATTAACGTATAGCTTTTTCTGTATGCTCCTATACTGTTCCGGAAGTAAATGCCTTGCCCGCCTTGCGCCTTACATACTCATCTGCATAACGGATGCCTTTTCCTTTGTATGGCTCAGGCGGTCTAATTCTTCGTATATCTGCAGCAAACTGCCCTAACAGACATTTGTCTATTCCCGAAAGTGTAAAGGTTGCGGGAACATCGTTGCCTCTGGTGGCTCCTGCCTCAATCTTGACCTTTATGCCCTTTGGTATCATCCGCTCCACTGGGTGGGAGAAGCCAACCTGAAAAATTAGCTTGCCTCCCTGCTCTTTGACATTAAAGCCTGTGCCGTATATTTCCATTTTCTTTTCAAACCCTTGACTGACTCCAGTTACCATATTTGCAATCAAAGCTCTCATTGTCCCATGTAGCTGTTTGTTCTGGCGAACTTCAGGACGCTTATTTTCGACCAATATTTTCCCCGCAGTACCGTCAACCTTTACTTTTATCTGCGGGTGACGGTCCAATTGCAAGTTGCCGAGCGGACCTGAAACTTTTATACACCGACCACTTTGCTCGACCGTGACTGTCTTGGGAATAAAAATTGGTTTTTTTCCAATACGACTCATTCAGTTCACCGTACAAAGTATCTCGCCGCCAACATTGGCTTTGCGACAGCTTCTGTCGCTCAATACACCTTTGCTTGTTGAGACAATTGCTATACCCATTCCACCTAAAACATATGGTAGCTCATCCACGGGTGAATAGATTCTCCGGCCAGGCTTGCTCGTCCGGGTTATCTCGTTAATAACAGATTGGCCTTCCGGGTCGTACTTCAGAGTAACTCTTAATATGCCTTGTTTGCCGTCATCGATGACGTCAAAATCTTCAATGTAGCCTTCCTTTTTCAAGACAGCCGCTATGCCCTTGCATATCTTCGATGCTCTAATATTGACTCGCTTTTCATCTATCCGCACTGCATTGCGAATTCTCGTTAGCATATCAGCAATTGGGTCGCTCAAGCTCATAATCTCGTGCCTCGTATCATGTTCTACCAGCTGGCTTTTTTTACTCCCGGTATTTTTCCTTCGTTGGCCAATGTTCTAAAGCAAATCCGACAAATTTTAAACTTGCGATAAACAGCTTTGGATCTTCCGCAAAGCTGACACCGCGTATATTGCCTGACGCGAAACTTTTGTTTCTTTTGCGCCTTATTCTCCAGTGCCTTAGTTGACATTCACGTACTCCAAATCAATCAATATCTTTTCCCAAAAAGTCTTAAAAAGACCCCGATCGTTGCGGTTTCGCTGCCCGCTCTTAAGTCTCGCTGCTTTGGGGCTGACTAACCGCCGCATCTCTTCTAAACGGCATGCCGAAGAGCGACAGCATTCTCCTTGCTTCTTCATCCGTCTTGGCCGACATTACAAAGGTTATGTTCATACCCTGCTGAAACTCGATTTGACCGGGGTTGATTTCAGGGAAAACACCCTGCTCGCTCACGCCCATCGAGTAATTTCCCTTGCCATCAAAACTATTCGGATTAAGACCTCGAAAATCCCTTACCCTTGGGATCGTAAGATTAATAAGCCTATCCATAAATTCATACATTCGTTGGCCACGCATGGTAACCTTCAAACCGGTCTCATAACCCGCACGAACTTTGAAATTCGAGACGCTTTTTTTCGCCTTACACACCGCGGGCATTTGCCCTGTAATCATCATCAGATCCTTTTTAGCCAGTTCCAAGAATTTCTTGTCCTGTGTAGCTTTACCCACACCCATGGAAACAATAATTTTCTCCATCCTCGGCACGGCCATTGGATTCTTGTAGTTGAATTCCTTGGCCAATTCTGGAACTATCTGAGACTTATATAAATCTTTCAAGCGTGCCATATCTTCTGTCTTGTGTTGCGTCTTATCTTCAACGCCTCACGTACAACCTTTCACTATTTTCTATTTACCTGTCCTTTTGATAATACCGATTTCGGTGCCATCTGCAGCAACTCGTTTTTTGGTTCCGTCCTTACTTATCTGGTAACGAATCTTCGTGCCTCTTGAGCTTTTCGGGTTCACTGGCAAAACGTTGCTTATATGTATAGGTTGCTCAACGTTGATTCGGCCTCCCTGCGGATTTCTGCGCGAGGGCCGAACATGCTTCTTCGCTATGTTGTGACCCTGAACCACTACCTTGTTCTTTTCGGGTATGACACGCAATACTCTGCCGGTCGCACCTTTATGGTCGCCGGCAATAATCTCAACCGTGTCACCTTTTTTTATATGTCGAGCCATTTGTTGGTCTCTGATTCGCCGTTTTGATTTAGACGACCTCACTTGCAAGCGAAATAATTTTCATATAGTTTTTCTCACGAAGCTCGCGAGCAACCGCACCGAAAATCCTTGTTCCTATTGGGTTGCCCTCATTATCAATCATCACCGCAGCATTGCTATCGAATCTAACATAGCTTCCATCAGTGCGTTTCACAGGGCTATTTGTACGAATAATAACACATTTGTGTACTTTCTTATCGTCCAACTGACAGGTGGGCAGTGCCTTCTTGATAGCAACGCAGACAATATCGCCCACCGTAGCTACAGGACGAGTTTTTTTCCCACGGGCTCCAACTTTCCCGAGAACCTTGATGCATAATGCCGACTTCACGCCCGAGTTGTCGGCTATATCCAACATTGTCTCCTGTTGAATCACTGACTATATACCTCTTATATTTGCATCAAAACGCGCGCACAAAGTTGCTATTCCCACGCTCTTATTCCTGAACCACTTTTTCTACAACCTTTACAAGGCGCCAACTCTTCGTTTTGCTATAAGGCCTGCATTCGGCAACCTCAACGACATCACCTACGCTGGCCTGATTGTGCTCGTCGTGGACCCCAAGTTTCGTTCTGCGCTTTATGTACTTGCCATATTTGGGATGCCTGACCTTGAAGTCGACGACAACCTTAATGCTCTTGTCACCGCTGTTACTTGCCACTACGCCGGTTACGGTTTTCAGTTTTCGATCCTGCATTTTTGATATCCAATCACGATTCCATTTCACGCAGCACAGTCTTAATCCTGGCAATATCGCGCTTGACATTAACTACAGCTTTCGAATTCTCCAGTTTCTCTGTAACAGCCTGCGCGCGTAAGTCAAACAGGTGCCTCTGCAGTTCTTCAAGTTTGCTCTTTATCTCATCAGGACTCATTTCACGGTAATGCTGGGCCTTCATCCGGAGCTCCCCTTTATAGTGAATGCCTTCGTTTGACAAATCTGCACCGAATAGGCATTTTATGGGCGACCCTCGCCAATGCCTGCTTTGCCACATTTTCACTCACTCCACCGATTTCAAACATAACCGTGCCGGGTCTGACTCTTGCGACCCAGAATTCCGGCTCACCTTTGCCCTTTCCCATCCGCGTTTCTAACGGCTTGGAACTTACCGGCTTGTGGGGGAATATCCTAAGATACACTTTGCCTTCGCGATGCAAAAAATGAGTCGCCGCAACTCGGCCGGCTTCGATGTTTCTGGCGGTTATCCAGCTGCTTTCTAAAGCCTGCAGACCGTATTCGCCAAACGCCACGAAATTACTTCTCGATGCGATGCCTTTCATTCTGCCGCGTTGGCTCTTGCGGTACTTAACTCTTTTGGGCATCATCGCCATTTTTCAGACCTTTACAAAACCTATACTCACCTAAAACTCGCTTTCCCCAAAACGCTGCCTGTTAAGTTGCCTCCGTATCACTTGATTTCTTTGCATCACTCTGTGGCGGTGAGGCAGCCGCGCCAGCGTCTGCGGTGCCCTTGCGCTCTCGCGCCGGCACAAGTTTGGGCCGACCACCGACCCGCTGTGCCGGGCCAATGCGTCTCGGTGGACGGCGCCGACGAATCTGCCTGGGTTCAATCTCTTCGCCAAATTTACCTTTATAAATCCAGACTTTGACGCCAATCGCTCCGTACGTTGTCCTCGAAGTTGCAGTGGCATAGTCTACATTGGCATCCAGAGTATGCAGGGGGATGCTGCCCAGCTTCTGTGTTTCTCTACGTGCCATTTCAGCACCAGCCAACCGACCCGCACAGATAATCTTAACGCCTTTAGCCCCTCCGTTTATCGCGCCTTCACAGTGCTGCTTCATAGTCCGTCTAAATGATGCTCGCTTACTTAGCTGTTCCGCAATCGCTTCCGCTACCAGCGTGGCATTTAGCTCCGGCACTTTTATCTCGATGACATTGACGTTCACCTTCCGACCTATCATTTCCTGAAGTTCTTCTCGCAGCTTGTCGACTTCGCCACCTCTGGGGCCAATAACCACGCCCGGTCGACCGCTGTGTAGCGTGACGTTCACCTCACCGCGCGTCCGTATTACTTCGATCTTTGCTACTGCTCCTTTGGGCATCTGACGGTTAAACTTTTTGTCAATGTACTCACGAATCTTCTGGTCCTCGACCAGAAAAGTGCCGTAGTCAGCCTTGGGAGCAAACCATGTGCTCTGCCATCCACGCGTTATTCCCGTCCTAAAACCTATTGGCGACGTTTTTTGACCCATAGTTTCGTACTGTGTATGACTTAATGCGTTTTAACTTTTCGTTTCTGCTTTTTCCTTTCCTATTACGCCTCTGCCACCGTTATATGTATATGACAGGCTTTCTTGCGAATAGGATGTGCTCTGCCTCTGTCCTTTGGCATCCATCTTTTGGTGCCAATACGTACTCCTGCATCGTCAACACGGGCCTCGCTTACATAGAGATTATCAACATCGGCCTGTTGCTCATCGGCGTCCGCCACAGCGGCTTTCAAAACTTTGTTGACCATTGCTGCAGCGCGTTTTCCTGTGAACTTCAGGACATCCATCGCGTCCTGCACTCTTCGCCCGACTATCAGTTGTGTGACCAATCTGACCTTACGGGCTGACGTTGGGGCAAAGCGATAAGATGAGCGCCAAACAAGTAAATCATTTACGTCAGCTGATAAGGCAGCTGCCAGACGACGTATATCCTCTCTGCGAGGTACAGGCCTAAAAAGGCCTTTCTGCCAGTTCTTAACAGCCGTCGCTGCTTCTTCACTGTTCAGTCCTCCCCTCGCAAGCTGACCGCCCAACTGCTCTGCGCCTATTTGTTGCTGTTGACAAAGCTCTCTTAACTTATCAGCACTTAGCATTTTTCGTATCCCGCCTGGCACTTGTGACTCAACGCCCTATTGCTATTTTATTTTTTTACTTGAATGTCCCTTAAAGGTCCGTGTCTGTGAAAATTCGCCAAGCTTATGACCGACCATATCATCAGTAATGAAAACCTTATTGAATATCTTGCCGTTATGAACCAAAAACGTGAAACCAACAAATTCCGGTGTTATCGTGCATCTTCTCGCCCAGGTCTTTATCGGCTCGTGTGAACCGGCCTCAATTTGTCTGTTGACCTTTGCAAATAACTTTTCGTCAACGTACGGTCCTTTTTTAAGTGATCTTCCCATCAAATTTCCTCAACGAGTTCATGGACTATGAGCTGCTGGCCATAAACCTCAACTACAAAACTAATTGTCCCTGTCTTTTATTTTTTCGTCTCCGAATTATTCTCTTGTTACTTGTCTTTCTTGGATTTCTTGTTTTTCCGCCTTTGGCAAGCACACCCGTCGGCGAGCAGGGGTCACGCCCGCCGTTTGCCCTGCCTTCACCGCCGCCCATTGGATGGGCAACCGGGTTCATTGCCTTTCCTCTGACGTGCGGCCTGCGACCCAAATGCCGTTTTCTACCTGCTTTGCCAAGCTTAATATTCTGGTGGTCGAGATTACTTAGCCGCCCAATCGTAGCGCGGCACTCCTTGCGCACCATCCGCATTTCCCCGCTTGGCAGAATGATGGTGACCCAATTCCCTTCTTTAGCCACAATTCTTGCAGCACCGCCGGCACCTCTGACCAGCTTTCCACCCTGACCGGCTGTCATTTCGATATTATGAATCTCGAGACCGGCAGGAATCGAGACCAGCGGCATCGCATTGCCGATCTTTGGTTCACAAGATGTGCCGCTTTCCACATGGTCGCCCACTTTTATACCAAGCGGCGCCAATATGTATCTTTTTTCGCCGTCCGAGTAGTGCAGCAAAGATATAAAACAATTCCTATTGGGGTCATACTCAATCGTAGCCACTTTCGCAGGCACACCATCCTTATCACGCTTAAAATCGATAACACGGTAAATTTTTCTTGCGCCGCCGCCTCTAAACCGAGCGGTAGTGACGCCGCGATGATTTCTGCCGCCGTTCTTCCTAATCCGCTTACAAAGCGACTTCTCCGGCGTGCCTGTTGTTAACTCAGCATAATCATTCACCGAGCCACTTCGACGTCCCGGACTTGTTGGTTTATAAACTCGAATGCCCATAATACTCAGTCCTTATTTCGCTTCGCGTGTCCCACTCTGCTTTTAGAACAAATCTATGTGAAAATCAGGCTCGAGGTACACAACAGCTTTTTTCCAGCTTGGCGTCTTACCGAAAGTTCTGCCTCTTCGACGATACTTGCCTTTGCGGTTGGCTGTTCTTACCTTGAGCACCTTAACGCCATATATTTTCTCCACAGCCTTTTTTATCTGTGTCTTATTAGCCTTCTTGTTTACCTCAAAGGAGTACGCACCTTTTGCATTCGCAAAATGCATCCCCTGCTCTGTAATCAAAGGCCGAACCACTATGTTATAATCGTCGAGCATACCTTATTAGCTTCCGCTGTCTTCTTCTCTATTCAAGAAAGTCAAAAACGCCTCCTTAGTAAACAGCATCTTACGATAATTGCAGATATCGCCAGCGTTCAATTCAGCTACGGGCATAACAGCTATCTTAGGAATATTTCTGGCTGACTTGTAAAGGTTCTCATCATAATCGCTAATCGTCACGAGGCAGCTTCGGTTAATCTTCAAATTGTCTAAGGTGCCTCCAAAATCCGCGGTACGCGGTTTTTCGAAATTCAATTCATCAACTACCACAACGTCACCGCTCAGAAGCTTTGACAAAACGGCAGAATCGCGCGCCAATCTTCTCTGTTTCTTGGGCATACGTTTGCCGAAGTCTCTGGTAACTTTGGCAAAGGTGACGCCGCCGCCGACTCGCTTGCCAGTCCTGATGTTACCTATGCGGGCCCTTCCTGTTCCTTTTTGGCTAAAGAGTTTTGCCGTTGAGCCAGTCACCATACCTCTACTCTTGGTTGCAGCCGTTCCCACACGCTTATTGGCCTGGTACATAACAATAGCCTGCTTAAGCAAGGGATATCTGACCGAGCCGCCAAGAGTCGACTCGTCAACTTTTAAGCTGTCGACTTCCTGTCCCTCTTTGTTGTAAATGGCCAAATCTATCATCTCAATATCAAATACCAAAATTCGCTCTTTGATCTACTGTTTATAAGCGAATCCACCGATACTTACTTATGATTTTGCGTCCTTCTTTGCGGTACGGACTATCACATATCCGCCCGCAGGACCAGGCACGGGGCCTTTAACAACCAGCAGGTTTCTCTCTTCGTCTATGGATACCAAACTATGGTTTTTTGTTGTGACCCGGCGGTTACCCATATGCCCCGCCATCTTCTTGCCTTTCTTAAGACTCCCACCACCGCCGGCATCGCTTGCAAAACTCGATATTGACCCTGGGGCTCTATGCTTTCGTTCGGTGCCGTGCGAAGCTGGAAAGCCGTGAAAGCCGTGCCGCTTCATCACGCCGGCAAAACCTTTGCCCTTGCTTATGCCAACGACATCGATATACTTGTTCTCTGCAAAGACCGAGACTGTGAGCGAATCTCCCGCCTTGTAGTCCGGTTCGGCGTTGTCGGGCAGCTGCATCTCCCTGACAAAGCTCTTTGGCGCAGTTTTTGATTTCTGAGCGTGCCCGATTTGGGGTTTTTTTCTGCGAGAGGGCTTTACGTCATCAAATCCCAACTGCACGGCATTATAACCGTCCGTTTCCATCGTTTTGACCTGCATAACCGCGCAGGGACCGGCCTCTATGACCGTCACGGGAAGCAACCTGCCCGAGTCATCATAGACCTGGGTCATTCCAACTTTTTTTCCCAATAACATTACCATAATTTAGTGTTTACGACCTCACACTTCGTATCGTGTGTCCGATTCAAGATACGGGTTATGACTCAAGCTTTTATTTTCACAAAGATACCTGCCGGTACCACCAAACGATTCAGAACTTCGACAGTTCTCGCATTAGCGTCGTGTATATCGATCAGACGTTTATGAGTTCTCAGCTCAAACTGCTCACGCGACTTTTTGTCAATGTGGGGACTTCGCAGAACCGTGTACCTTTCAATACGCGTTGGCAGCGGTATAGGGCCACTGACACGAGTATTAGTCCTTCGAGCGTGCTCAACTATCTCCTTTGCAGATGCATCAAGAGCTCTGTGGTCGTAGGCCTCCATCCTAATCCTTATTCTTTCAGTTTCGGTAACCATAGTTTTCCCATTTGCCGGAGGCATCGCCGCCGGCTGCAACCTACCATCCGAAAACTTATAAAAACTCGCAATTTAACAACTTATGGCCCGAACGCAAGATAAAAACCTCTCCGGCAGCATAAAATTTACATCTGCTGAAAAATATCTTGCTTGGGTTCTTGGCAGGAAAGGCCTTTTTATTGGCTTTCTTCAGCAGCCATCAACTGTCAAGCATCTAATAGCTGGCCAATAAATGCGCCTTCCTTAAATAGTACAGGGCTCCGGCCCCACTTGTGATATGCCGACCTATCACAAATTGCCGGGTTTCCTAAACTAATCTACCGGCTTTGGTCCTCCAAAGCCTAACAAAATTTCCTAACAACCATCCCTGAACATCAAACTGTAGATGTGTAATAGCCCAACTGAGAAACGCAAAGTCATCCTTGACAATGCTCGCTTCGGCTAAGAAACCGTAAGTATAGCACGCAAATAAGGTACCGTCAATAGAATGTCGGCAAAAATCTTACGCCGAATGCAAAAAAATGAGGTGCTTTCTACAGTATGATCTGTTCTGCTGCCTCTTTAGGAACCTCTTCGTAGGTTAACGGCTCCATAGTGAAGGTTCCCCGCCCGGCTGTTGCGCTCCTTATTTCACTGGAATAGCCGAACATCTCCGCCAAAGGCACATTAGCATCGATTACGCGCATATCTCCATGGACCCTGCAATCTGTGATCGAACCCCTTTTTCCAAGCAAACCACCCTGGACAGCTCCGAAACTGGCCTCCGGTACCACTGCCTGAAGCCGCATAATTGGCTCGAGCAGGACCGGTTTGGCGTTTTTGACGGCCTTTTCTACTGCTATGGTGGCAGCCTGCTCAAACGCCAAATCTGAAGAATCGACCGAATGGAATGAGCCGCCAATTAACGTAACTTTAGCTCCCACAACAGGATAGCCCGCCAATACACCGCTGCTCAAAGCGTCCCTGACCGCTCTTTCCACGGCCGGAATGTACTCCTTCGGTACCATCTGACTACCGACTTTGCTCTCAAACCCAATATCTCGGCTCCAGTGGCCATCTGCAGTCCGAAGCGGCTCTACCGTCAAAACTACGTGCCCATATTGGCCGTGCCCGCCCGTTTGACGCACGAATTTGCCCTCTGCCTGGGCCAATTTGGTGATAGCTTCTTTATAAGCCACCTTTGGCTTGCTTATCCTCACATCAACGCCTTTTTCCCTTACCAGCTTGTGCTGGAGGACCTCCAAGTGCAGCTCGCCCATTCCGCGGATGATGGTCTGGCCGGTTTCGCTGTCCACTTCAGATTCAAAGGTCGGGTCTTCACGCCTCAATGCACCCAGTGCCTCCCCCAATTTTGCCCGTTCTGCGGCGGTTCTTGGTTCAATCGACATACTCACGACAGTCTCCGGGAAGCTGATACTCGGCAGACAGACGGGATTCTTGGTGGCGCAGATCGTATCGCCCGTAAGTGTTTGCTTTAGCCCTACAACTGCCACGATATCGCCCGCGGAGGCCGATTCCAGGATTTTTCGCTCGCTGGCATGCATCTCAAATATTCTGGTAATATTCTCCCGTCTGTCGCGATTGACGTTTAAGACTCTGGTGCCCGACTTCAATGTTCCCTGGTAAATTCTTACAAAATTCAAATCTCCGTGTGCGTCGCTGGTAATCTTAAATGCAAGTCCAACCAAAGGCGCGTTTCGGTCGCACTTAATTGATATCTTCTTTTTTTCATCGGTCGGCTTATGACCGACTATCTCAGGCTTGTCTAATGGAGAAGGCAGATACGCCAGCACGCCGTCGAGCAGCCTCTGCACGCCGATGTATTTGAGGGCTGAGCCGACGAATACCGGCTGAAGCTTGTTGCTCAGGGTTCCGCATCTTATGGCTTTATTGAGCATCGAAGTGCCAATCGGGTTATCGTGAACGTAAGCATCCATCAGCTGCTCGTCAAACTCGGCCGCGAGTTCAAGCATCTGATGTCTTTGGTGCTCTGCGGTTTGGCGCAGTTTGGAGGGAATCTCGGTCTCCTCGAAGGCAGCGCCGAGCTTTTCGGCCTTGTAGAAAACAGCCTGCATCGTTATAAGGTCTATTATTCCTGTAAAAGAATTCTCTGCTCCGATGGGAATCTGCAGCAGGATTGGCTTGGCCTGAAGTTTGTCGTGAATAGACTCGGTCGTCATCTCGAAATCTGCGCCGGTCTTGTCCATCTTGTTCACAAAGCAGAGACAGGGCAAATTGTATTTTTGCCCCTGTCTCCAGACGGTCTCACTCTGGGCCTGCACGCCTTCGCTGGCATCGAATACGGCCACTGCGCCATCGAGTACTCGCAACGACCTTTCGACCTCAGCGGTAAAATCGATGTGTCCCGGCGTATCGATAAGGTTAATATCGAAGTCCTTCCACGGACATCGGGTTGCTGCCGAGGTAATGGTTATACCCCGTTTCTGCTCTTCCTCCAGAAAGTCCATAACTGCGGTGCCGTCGTGGACTTCGCCCATTTTATATGTTTTGCCCGTATAGTAGAGTATGCGCTCGGTCACCGTGGTCTTACCGGCGTCGATATGGGCCATAATTCCAATATTTCGTAATTTTTCCAAATTACTTGGCATTCTTTTACTTATAGAAATAGGGCTTTAAGTATAGAAAAATAGGGTATAGCTGAGAACTATACCCTACACGCTATCTGCTGTTTATTTCCAGGCAAAATGAGCAAATGCCTTGTTTGCTTCGGCCATTCTGTGGACATTCTCTCGCGTGGTCATCGCACCGCCGTGTCTGTTATAAGCATCTATTAATTCAGCAGCCAGACGCTCGCACATGGGTTTGCCTTTCTTGGCTCTGGCTGACTGGATTATCCAGCGAAAAGCCAATGACTGCTGGCGTTTGGTATTTACCTGCATGGGAACCTGATAACTGGCGCCGCCGATGCGCTTGCTGCGGACTTCAAGTAGCGGTTTTACGTTGTTAATCGCAGTCTCAAATACATCAAGCGGCTCAACGTCCTTGACCTTTTTGGATATGATATCCATAGCATCATAAAAGACGCGCTGTGCGACGCTTTTCTTGCCCTCCCACATCAAGCAGTTACTAAACTTCGCAACCAGCCTGCTATTGTACTTGCTGTCGGGCTTTAACTGCTGTTTCGACGCTGTAGGCCTTTTCGCCATAATCTCCTCGTATATGCGTATTTACTCATTCGCTCATTAACTTACTTAGGTTTCTTCTGGCCGTATTTACTTCTGCCTTGTTTTCGATTTGCGACGCCGGCACAGTCAAGGACGCCCCGGACAATATGATACCTGACGCCGGGCAGGTCTCTGACCCGCCCGCCGCGGATTGTAACCGTGCTGTGCTCCTGCAGATTGTGGTCAATGCCCGGTATGTAAGCGGTAACTTCTTTACCGTTGGTCAGCCGAACACGGGTGATCTTTCGCAGTGCCGAGTTCGGTTTCTTAGGCGTTTGGGTCCTTACAATTAGGCAGACTCCCCTTTTTTGGGGCGAGCCGCTGATATCAGAAACCCGTTTTGCCCCCTTTGTCTTTTTCCTTGGCCGTCTAACCAACTGGTTTATAGTAGGCATAATTCACTTCCAACTCTTATTGTCGATTGTCAATTCACTAATTGGTCATTCGATTCCGAGTGCCTCTTTAATGGCGGCCTCGGCCTTCGCCTGCGCCTCCTCGACCTCCCCGATCTCCTCGCGGAATATCTTGGGCACCGGAGGCTCGACAAGATGCTTGACCTTTAGCTCCAGATGCGGCTTGAAAGCCGTCCCTGCCGGAATCAAATGACCAAGTATCACATTTTCCTTCAGGCCGCACAACTCATCTACTTTACCGGACAGCGACGCTTCGGTCAAGACCTTGGTTGTTTCCTGGAAGCTGGCCGCGGCGATGAAGCTGTCCGACTTCAACGAAGCCTTTGTTATTCCCAAAAGCAGGGTCTTTGCCGTGGCAGGCTTGGGTTTTTTACCCTTAGCCGGTGTGCCGCCGATTGTTTCAATCTTTTCGTTAATAGCGGCAAGCTGCTCGCGGCTGATAACTTGTTCTTCCTGCAAATCGGGTGTATCTCCAGCATTGGTAATCCTTACACTTAGGCTGAGCCGCTCGTTCTCTCTTCTGAATTGGAATTTATCGACGATCTCGCCCGGCAGAAACGAACTGTTCCCGACAGATTCAATTTCTACTTTGCGCATCATCTGAGTGCAGATAATCTCGATGTGCTTGTCGTTGATATTTACGTTCTGCGAGCGATATACATTCTGGATCTCCCCAATTAAATACCTCTGCAGTGCTTCTTCGCCTTTGATCCGCAGAATATCGTGCGGGACCAGTGGCCCATCGGTCAAGGCCTCGCCCGCATCGACATTATCTCCGGTATGGACATTCAAGTGCCTGTCTCTCGGGACGTGGTGTTCTTTCTCCATACCGGATTCTGAGTGAATTATGATTGTCATCTTGCCCTTGCGTTTGTCGGATTTCAACTCGGTACGCCCGCTAATCTCAGCCATCGCGGCAGGGTCTTTCGGTTTTCGCGCTTCAAATACTTCGGTGACCCTGGGCAGTCCACCGGTAATATCCTGGGTACCGCCCGTGGCTCTTGGCTGATGAGCAAGCAACTGGCCTGCCTGAACCTGCTGGCCCTCAACGACTTCAATGCGGGCTCCAGCGGGCAAATAGTGTACATCGAGTATTTTGCCTTCTGAATCCTCTATGATAATTTGTGGATGCTTATCACCTTTATGCTCGATTACCACAGGCCTGCCGACCTGGCCTTTTCGCTCTTCTTCAATTCCAATTGTCTCGCCTTCAATGATATCTACAAAGGCAATTCGACCAGGTTTTTCCGCTAAAATTGGCGTACGGTGCGGGTCCCAAGAGAATAACCTCTGCTTATCTTTCTTTAGCACTCGTCCATTCTCCACTTGCATACTCGCACCGTATGGCACCTTGAACTTTTCAAGCTCACGCCCTTTCTGGTCTAAGATTGCAAGTTCACCACTACGTCCCAGTACAATACCCTTTGATTTTACAGGCCTGTACTTCTTACGATCTTCAGCTTGCGGGGTAATATCTTTACGGTATTTTTCTCCTTCCCAAGTAAGCGAATCAGCGGACTCCGTTGGATCCTTAACAACATTCAAATTTCGATACTCAACTTTTCCCTTAGAGTTAGACCACTGATCACTCTCAAGAATAGCTCTTAAAGCAACGCCGCCCGTGTGGAAGGTACGGAGTGTCAACTGCGTGCCGGGCTCACCGATTGACTGGGCAGCGATAATGCCAACTGCCGAACCTTCCTCGACTAACTCACCCGTACTCATATCCCAGCCGTAACACATCGCACAAATACCAAACGCACTATCACAGGTCAGAGGGCTTCTGACTCTGATGGCGTCAAGACCTAATTCTTCGATATTCGCTGCCGATTCCGGCGTAATAACTTCATTCTCGCGTACAATCATTTCGTCGGTAATCGGGTTGCGAATATTATCTCTGGCGGTCCTGCCGATAATAAGTTGAGAAAGCGGCACATCAATCTGCTCGCCTCTGCTGACTACGCTTTTCGTAATGCCTTGTAAGGTTCCACAGTCGTGTTCAGTGATTATTACATTCTGGGCGACATCTATCAGTTTACGCGTAAGGTAACCGGAGTTGGCTGTCTTCAGCGCTGTGTCCGCCAGTCCCTTCCGTGCTCCATGTGTGGAACTGAAATACTCAAGCACCGTCAGGCCTTCGCGGAAGTTTGATTTGATGGGTGTCTCAATAATCTCGCCGCTGGGCTTAGCCATCAACGCCCGCATGCCCGCAAGTTGCTGAATCTGGTCGGCACTGCCTCTAGCGCCCGAGTCGCTCATAATGTATATTGGATTGAGGTATGGCGACCCGTCTTCTTTAACGTCTTCCCTGAGCGCGCGCATCATTTCGTTGGTAACAGACACACGGGCATGCGTCCAGGCGTCTATAACCTGATTATATCTTTCTCTCTCTGTGAGAACTCCGGCCTCGTAGTTCTTTTGTATCTTGGTGACTTTTCTTACAGTCTCATCGATAATCTCTTGTTTCTTTGCAGGTATTCTCAAGTCTGTAATGCCAAAGCTCAACCCTGCAAGTGTAGCATACTTGAAGCCCATATCCTTTATTCTATCGAGCAGATCTATCGTTTCTGCACTACCGGCGACATGGAAACAGTCTGCGATTACTTGGCTCAACACTTTTTGAGACATCCTCATATTATAAAACGGCATCCCATCAGGAAGCATATCAGTAAATATGCACCGTCCAACTGTGGTCTCAATAACTTGGTGGCTCGGAGCTTGTGACTCGTGGCCAACATCTACTCCAGAGGTTATCCCAGCCGCCGTTTCAGTGATGACGGGCCTGTCGATGCGCAACTTTATCTTGGCTTGCAAACTAATCTTACCCAAATCAAAAGCCATTATCGCTTCGTGAGCGTCCTTGAACGCCATTCCTTCGCCTTTTTCGCTCAGCATCATCGAGGTCAAATAATAATTGCCCATCACCATATCCTGCGACGGCCCAACCATCGGCGAGCCATTGGCTGGAGAAAAGATATTAGACGTGGTCATCATCAAGGTGTGTGCTTCAGCCTGCGACTCAATGCTTAGTGGCAAATGCACCGCCATCTGGTCGCCGTCAAAGTCGGCATTAAAGCCCTTGCAGGCCAACGGGTGGAGCATAATAGCGTTGCCTTCCACCAGAATTGGCTCAAAAGCTTGAATACCCATCCGATGAAGAGTAGGCGCGCGATTGAGCAAAATGGGATGCTGATGAATGACTTCCTCGAGAACATCCCAGACCTGTTCATCGCGCCGCTCAATCATCCGCTTAGCGCTTTTAATCGTGTCGGCAAGGCCATGTTGCTTAAGTTTGCGAATAATGAACGGCTGATACAGCTCCAATGCTATTCTCTTCGGCAAGCCACACTGATAGAGTTTTAGATTGGGACCTACGACAATAACAGAACGAGCGGAGTAATCCACCCGCTTTCCAAGAAGGTTCTCGCGGAATCGGCCCTGTTTGCCTTTAATCATATCCGTCAAGCTCTTTAGAGGCCGATTATTACTGCCGAGCACAGGCCTGCGGCAGCGACCATTGTCCAGAAGCGAATCCACGGCCTGCTGCAGCATTCGTTTCTCATTGCGGATAATCACGTCGGGGGCATTGAGGTCCATAAGCTTTTTCAAACGGTTGTTGCGATTGATGATTCGTCTGTACAGATCGTTTAAATCACTGGTTGCGAAGTTGCCGCTTTCAAGAAGAACCAAAGGTCGTAAATCCGGCGGGATAACAGGGATAACCTCAAGCACCATCCATTCGGGCTTGTTACTGCTGTTCTTGATCGCCTTTACTAATTTGAGCCGTTTGGTAAGGTCTTTGATTTTTTGCTTGCTATTGGTATGCGTCATAGCATCCCTGAGCTCATCGCTGAGAGCATCAAGGTCTATAGTAGCCAACAGTGCCTTGATAGCCTCAGCACCCATTGCAGCCTTGAACGAACTGCCATATTTATTCATCGCCTCCCTGTACTCTTCTTCGCTCAGCAATTGCCCCGCCTTCAATGGGCTCGCGTCTCCGGGATCGGTGACGACATAGTCCTGGAAGTAAATTACCTTCTCCAGCTCCGAGGTTTTCATTGCCAAAAGAGTGCCAAGATTATTCGGTATAGCCTTGAAGAACCATATGTGTACCACCGGCGCACAGAGATTGATATGTCCCATCCGTTTGCGGCGAACGCGACTGTGCGTCACTTTGACTCCGCACCGGTCGCAAATGATCCCTTTGAACTTTGTGCCCTTATATTTACCACAGGAACATTCCCAGTCTCGCTCCGGCCCGAAGATTCGCTCGCAGAATAAACCGTCCTTTTCCGGACGATAAGTGCGGTAGTTGATTGTCTCCGGCTTACGAATCTCGCCAAAAGACCAACTGCGAATATCATTGGGACTGGCCAGAGCTATCTTGATTGAACCGTAATCATTGATACGATCGTAAATATTTCCCAACATTTAAGGTCGACTCCTTACTATAAACCGACACCTCCGAGGCGCTTCTTCTCGAGTTGGATGTTCAAACCCAATCCTCTTAATTCATTGCACAGCACGTCAAAAGACAGTGGTGTACCTGCCTCGAGACTGTTTTGTCCCTTGACCATAGACTCATAAATCTTCGTTCGGCCCTCAACATCATCGCTCTTGACCGTCAGCATCTCTTGCAGTGTATAAGCAGCACCGTATCCTTCCAGCGCCCAGACTTCCATCTCGCCGAACCTCTGTCCGCCCGTTCTGGTCTTTCCGCCTAACGGCTGCTGGGTAATCAGGCTGTATGGTCCGGTTGCTCTCGCGTGAATCTTATCATCAACTAAGTGGTGCAGTTTCATCATATAGATATATCCTATCGTGGCGTGCTGGTCGAACGATGCACCCGTTCTGCCATCATACAATTGTGTCTTGAGCGTAGACGGTACGCTGACCAGAAGTTCGTCAGGATGCACGTATGCCTTTCCGCCGTATGTGCTGAGTTGATATTCTGCTTCCTCGAGAGAACGCTGGACGAAGTTGTTTGCCTCTCGGTTACTCCGCAAGTGTTTTTTCAGTCGTCCCCAAAGCTTCTGGTCACGTTTACCAGCCAGACCAATATAACCCTCGTTGACCCGACGGGTTAGTCGGTTTCTGAAAAAGTAAAGTCCTTGACGGTCTTCTATCCTGTCCAAAGATTCCAAGCACGTGGGTAGCCAAGGTCTTCCGTCCGTCCCTTCAATAGCCGCTATACATTGGCGAAACAGTGCTACAAGCTTCGGCGAACTGTCGACTTTGCGCCTAGCCTGCTGAACTGCCTCATGCGACTTCGGATCACGATTGAACCTGGGCAAGTGCTTACGACCACCGCGTGGCAGCTCGTCCGGATACACGCCGATAAGAGCGTCCTCCAACGTCTCAAGCTCGTCTCCAGAGAGCTTTTCGCCTTCGTCGTCGGTGTAAACAACTTTGAATGAGCTTAGCCAACAATCAAAACCTATATCGAGCACCCGCTTGTCGCCCGTATCGTCCCCCTCCGCCGCAGCCTGCTTTAGTGCGTGGAGCATTTCCTGGGTGCGAGTGAACTCGAAGTCTTCCATTGCTTGAAGCACACATCGGTTCGCTTCGGCCGTCAATTCACGGATGTCGGCCTCGGTAGCACCATCGAAAACAGGCGAAATGGCATTGAAGCCTAATACCTTTGCTACCCAACCGAGATGGGTTTCGAGAATCTGACCGACATTCATTCTGCTTGGCACGCCGAGAGGATTCAGCAATATATCGAGACTTGTACCATCTTCGAGGAACGGCATATCCTCTTCCGGCACAATCTTGGCGATAACTCCCTTGTTGCCGTGCCGTCCGGCAATTTTGTCGCCCACCGAAAGTGTCCTTTTGGTTGCAACGTAGACTTTTACCATCTCTAACACGCCGCTCGGCAGCTCATCACCGCGCCCAAACCGTTCAATTCGGCGTTTTCTTTCTTCTTGAATCTCAGTGATCTTGACCCAGAATTTATCCACGATCTTCTGCACGTCTTCGCGAACAGAGGCAGGCCTGACCCACTTAATATCAAAGCTCTCTATCTGCTCATAGATAACCTCATCATCGGGGCTTTCGCCAACTTTTTGACGCGTGGACGGGTCGACAATCGTGACGTCATACTTTTCGGGGATTGCTTTGATCATCTGCCTGAATATCAGGCAGCTCTTTTCCTTCATCTGTTTTTCGTATTGTCTCATTGATGTCCTTAGGGCCTTCTTTTGGTCTTCGCTGCCCGCACCACGCCGGGCGAATCGTTCCGTTTTTATCACCACTCCCTCATACCCGCTGGGCAGCTCAAGCGAATCGTTTTTTACGTCCTCACCGGCTCTACCGAATATCGCGTGAAGCAGCTTTTCTTCCGGCGTCAGTTCGGTCTTGCTCTTGGGTACCACCTTGCCTACCAGGATATCACCGTGGCAAACCCTTGTCCCTTCACGGATTACGCCGTGCTCATCAAGGCTTCTCAGTGCTCTCTCACCTACGTTTGGAATATCGCGGGTAAACTCTTCGCTTCCGAGGCGAGTCTCACGAACCTCCGCTGTAAATTCATCAATATGAATACTGGTAAAGCTATCGTTTTTGACAAATTTTTCACTGACAACAATTGCGTCCTCAAAGTTAAAACCATCAAAGGAGACAAAACCAACGAGTACATTTTTGCCGAGGGATAGTACACCGTCAGTTGTGCCGCCTCCATCCGCAATGTTCTGGTCTTTTTTTACATTCTCACCCAGCCTGACTGTGGGCCTTTGATTAAGACATGTTCTTTCATTTAACCCAACGAATTTTTCTAACTTGTACTCATCGGTATGGTTAATCACAATGTGCTGTGAATCCACAGCGGTAACAACACCTGCTCTTTCTGCATGAACCACCATACTTGAATTCCGGCCGACCACTTCTTCCATACCCGTGCCGACCAAAGGCGGTTCTGTCTTGAGCAGTGGAACCGCTTGACGCTGCATATTCGAGCCCATCAAAGCTCGGTTTGCGTCGTCGTGCTCCAGGAACGGAATTAGCGAGGCAGAAACGCCGACGATTTGTTTTGTCGAAACATCAACGTAGTCAACCTCGTTACTGGAGACCTGAGCTAACTCGCCGCTTTTCATAGCTAGTACTATGCCCGCATGAATTTTGCCCGTCTCCTGGTCGATTGTACCAGGGGCTGCAATAACTGCCTTCATATCCTCATCGGCCCGCAAATAACCAACCTTGTTAGTCACCTTGCCATTTTTTACCTTGCGGTATGGTGTAAGTAAAAAACCGTACTCATCCACTGTTGCAAATATTGCTAACGAGGTAATCAACCCGATATTCGTCCCTTCGGGTGTCTCAATTGGGCACACTCTGCCGTAATGGCTGATGTGAACATCACGGACCTCAAAGCCAGCCCGTCTTCTATTTAGACCACCAGGGCCCAGGGCCGACAAACGCCTCTCGTGGGTCAATTGACTCAAAGCGTTCGTTTGGTCAACAACCTGGCTCAATTCCCCACGACCGAAGAAATAATTAATGCTACTGGACACGCTTTTCGAGTTCACCAAATCCGCTATCCGAACGGGCTCGTCGCCTTCCTTCCTCATGCTCATCCGTTCTTGAACGGTTTTGCGAAGCTTCAACAGCCCCTTTCTGATTTCATCCCCGCCTAACTCATCGATTGTGCGCACCCTTCTATTACCCAAATGGTCTATATCATCGATCCCTCCTTCATTGTTGCGCAGAGCCATTATGTACTTCATCGTGTTAAGAAAATCTTCCGGCCGAAGCGTCATCTCGTTTTCGTCTATGTCCTGCTCGAATTTGCGATTCAGTCTGAATCTGCCGACCCTGCCAAGGCGATAGCGATTCGAATCAAAGAATTTCTCTTTGAAGAAAGTTTTTGCCTTCTCCGGATTTGGCGGATTGCCGGGCCTTAGTTTCATGTAGAACTTTAACAATGCCTGCTTCTGGCTTTGGCAATCGTCCTCCGCAAGCGTGCTCAAAATAAGCGTATCGCGAACCTGCTCGATAACTTCAACCCCCGTGTGTTTCTTATCGGCCTCGTGTTCTCTTAAAACACCGTACTTTGCCAACTCTGTCAGTGCCCACGTCTTAAGAAGGTTATCCCCGCACTCACCAATAGTCTTGTGTGTGTTCACCTTAAATGTGGCCACCAAATGCATCTTCAGCCGCCCGTGCAGACCTTGGCTCTTCGGGTTTTCACTCTTATTCGATCCAGCCTTGCCAACATACCCATCATTAACTTTCCCTGTTTTAAGGCTCTTGAAGAAATAGATTCCTTGTTCCTTAGACACCCTTTTGTGTTCATCCAACTTTTCGATCTCAATCCAACCCGAATCAGCTTCAATGGCCTCCTTTACCTCTCGAAGAAGCTCCTCAAGTATGGGGTTCTTTTTCCACAGCTTATCTACTTCTTTCAGGTCTAACAGGGCGTCTTCGTCGTTAAATCTTGGACATTTCTTACCCTTGTCACTCTTGTATTCCTTCGCAACTCTGGCCTCCAGCGCAGACAGTTCCCGGTCAGCGCCCTCATCTTTAAGGACCTCCCCATTCCTTTCAGTAACCACACATTTAAACGCAAATCCTCCAGTGCGTTCACCCCCCTTGACTAAATACATCTTACGCAGGCGCTTTTGGTTCTCTTGAAGCCATTCTCGCCCTTCTTTACTCTTGAGCCATTCGTCAGCCTCGGCTGGCGACATCTTTATCACAGACAAGGAGCCGGATGTAACCTTAGCATTCTGTATAAGGGAGACCCTGTCGCCGATTTGAGTGCCGGCTTTGACTATGATTTCGCCGGTCTTTTTGTCCACAATCGGACCCACCGCCCACATAGCAGGGGTCAGTTTTGCTGCCGTAACAGTTTTTGTCGGATAAAACAACCGCAGAATTTCCTCCGTCGTGCCATAGGAAGCGCTTGTTGCTCGCAGAAATATGGTTGCGGGTATTTTGCTGGACTGGTCGATTCTGACAACCAAAACATCTTTGCGGGTTACCGCTATCTCTATCCAACTGCCCCTTTCGGGAATAATTCTGCCACCGTGCAGCACCCTATCACCTTCCTTGCTTTCGATAAGAAAATCGACACCGGGGCTGCGGTGCAACTGGTTTACTATGACACGCTCAGCACCGTTGACGACGAATTCGCCACCGCCTATCATAATCGGCATCTCGCCAAGATATATCCCCTGCTCAGGCAAGTCTTCCTTATCCTTTGTACGCAACCTGCACCAGATTTTTAATGGGTAGCTGTAGGTCAGCCTTAACTGTCGGCATTCATTGAGCGCATAACGGGATTTCTCCAGTTCATAGTAGAGATATTCCAAACACTTACTATTGTCATAGCTCTGAATGGGGAATACCTCGCGAAGCAAAGCTTCGAGTCCGATACACTTTCTTCGGGTCGGTGTCACATCTTTCTGCAAGAACCGCTCATAGCTTCTTTTTTGTATCGCCACCAGGTCCGGAATCTTAACCGCATCACGCACTTTGCCAAAATTACGAACGTTCTGTAAAACCATCTGGTACTCCTTTGCAGTTCGTGCTTTTTCAGTTCATAGTCTACTACTCGAACCTGTAACTACGAACTCTACACCAATTCAACAACGGCACCTACTGCTTCAAGTTTTTGTTTAGCTGCTTCCGCTTCTTCCTTGCTCAAGCCTTCCTTGACCGGTTTTGGGACACCTTCAACAAGGTCCTTGGCCTCTTTCAATCCTAATGTGGTCAACGCCCTCACTTCCTTTATAACCTGAATCTTCTTGTCACCAAATTCCTTCAGAATTACGTCAAAGCTGGTTTTCTCTTCAGCTTCCTCGGCCAGCGCACCACCAGCTGCAGCAGGCCCTGC
Organism: uncultured Pirellulales bacterium; assembly: GCA_964582985.1. Lineage (GTDB taxonomy): Bacteria > Planctomycetota > Phycisphaerae > Sedimentisphaerales > Anaerobacaceae > CAZQYB01. Next base: position 32,623 of record CAZOUM010000029.1, read on the forward strand.
CACCATAACCGCGCCGGCAGCAGGCTCAATACCATATTCCTCCTTGAGATAATCGCCAAGCTCCTTGGCCTGCATCAGTGTCAGGCCGACTATCTTGTCGCCGAGCTTCTTGATCTCACTACCCCACTTCTTGGTCTCTTTGGCTTCCTTGGTCTTTTTAACTTCCTGTGCCTCTTTTGTCTCTTTGATTTCTTTTGCTTGTTCTTCCACCATCTTCGCTTTAACTCCTATCACTATATGCCCGGTAGTAGCCGAAACTCCGCCGTTTCGTTTAACCCGTTACAGGGGCAACCACCCAAGCAGTTAATTTTTCAAATTCCGAATATCAAAATCGAATTTCGAACCGAACTTTGCAGTTGCTTGTTCAATACTGTGAATTTCTTTTCTCTTACTAATACTAAGCAGCCTGTTTTTCACCTTTTTCCGCAATGGTCTTTATAGAGCCTGCAATAATGCTTGCAGCCGCGCCAAAGGCGCCAGCTAACTTTGCCGCAGGCGACTGTGCCGTGGCGACGATCTTGCCTTGTAATTCTGCCCGCGTTGGCATTTTTGAAAGGCCCTCTGCTGCTTTGGCGTCCAACACAGAGCCCTCCAGAAAAGCACCTTTAATTTCTAACGCCGGAACCTTGTCGCTCCATGCGACCAGTTCTTTCGCAACGTCAACTATACTATCGCCACCGTAGGCAACTGCGCAGGGACCGCTGAACAAATCTATTGCCGGTTCCATCTCGCGGTTACACAACGTCTTTTTGAACAGTGAATTCTTGACCACCGATAATCCGATACCTTTTTTCTTAAAATCGCCACGCATCAGATTATTATCAACACCGCCGACACCCTTGATGCTGACCACCAGGAAATCGCTGATACCCTCCTTGGCGACCTTCTTTTCTAATTCCGCCTGCAGCAGTTCCTTTACATACTTGCTCATTTTTCCACCTATCACTAAAAGAAGGCACAAGCTCACAGCTGCTTTGTGCGTCTCTACAAGCTATACACTAACTGTTATGCTTGGGCTCATTGTCGCGGATATACACGTCTTCTTGATATATGTGCCTTTCGCCGTTGCCGGTTTGATTTTCTTTATATGTGAAATGAAAGCCTCAATATTATCTATAAGCTTTTCAGTCTCGAAGTTTTGCTTACCGACAGCTGCGTGTACGTTACCACCAGCATCGTTTCTAAACTCGACCTTTCCCGCGGCAAATTCAGCTACTCCGGTTGGAACATCAGCAGTTACGGTGCCATTCTTTGGCGATGGCATCTTTCCCTGCGGTCCGAGTAGTCGCCCGAGTTTGCCCACCTTGCTCATTACTTTCGGCGAGGCAATCACCACATCGAAATCTGTCCAGCCGTCTGAAACCTTCTTTATCAGTTCGTCACAGCCGGCCTCAATAGCACCGGCCTTCTTGGCGGCTTCTACATCAGCGTCTTCACAGAAAGCAACAACTTTTTTCTGTTTGCCTATCCCGTGAGGCAGCGATATTGACCCGCGAACCAACTGGTCTGCCTGCTTTGGGTCTATGCCTAAGTGCAGAACACATTCTATCGTCTGGTCAAACTTCACTGACTTAAGCGATTTGATCTTTTCGACCGCCTCTACCAGGCTCAGCGGCTCTTTGCCTGCCTGTTGCGACTCTTGTTTGTATCTTTTGCTTCTAAAGCTCATTGTTCGATGCCCGCATCTACATTGTAATGTACTGTCTTACGATTCGCTTACTGCTATTTCTATGCCCATACTTCGCGCGGTACCTTCGATAATCTTTTCAGCCTGGTCCAAATCATACGCGTTCAAATCGTTGAACTTTGTCTCAGCGATTTTACGCAGTTGCTCTCTTGTGATTGTCCCGACTTTTTCTTTGTTTGGAACACCGCTTCCCTTTGCAATTTCAGCCGTCTGTTTGAGCAATACTGCAGCCGGAGGACTTTTGACCTCGAAGGTAAAACTTTTGTCTATATAGACAGTTATCACAACCGGCACGATTGTCCCGTTTAAGTCCTTGGTTCGTTCGTTGAACTGTGAGACAAACTGGCCGATGTTAACTCCGCGCTGACCCAGCGCAGGTCCTACCGGCGGAGCGGGTGTCGCCTGACCGCCAGGTGCCTGCAATTTAATCTGTACTGCTACTGCTTTGGCCATTATTCATACCTCGTGACTGATGTCCCGGCCGAAACACCAGTTACAGTTTTTCAATCTGCCAGTATTCTATATCCAGTGGTGTGCTTCGACCAAATATTGTGACAATTACCCGTACAAGGCCGCGAACAGAATCGATCGAATCCACCATGCCTTCAAAGTTTTCAAAGGCACCTTCACGAATTTTTATCAGATCGCCTTTCTTGAACTCAACTTTTATCGCCGGGGCCTCCTCCGGCTTTTCTGCCTCCAAAAGCATCTTGGCTACGTCCGTATCACGCATCGGCGTTGGGATTCCCTCTGTACCAATAAAATCTCCCACATCTGAGGTTTCCTTGATCATGAACCAGGCCTTCTCCGGGACTCGGCCGTCCTCCATCGGTTCCATCTCCATAAAAACGTACCCAGGATACAATTTCCGCTTATGCACTGTTTGTTTTCGGCCGCGGATACGCTTGACATGCTCAACGGGAACCTCAATTCGGCCGACAATATCGGCTAATCCCTCCCGGCACACTTTTTGCGAAAGGGCTTCTTTGACCTGCTCCTCTTTATTCGCCGCAACTCGTAAAACGTACCACCGCATATTAATGCACAGGAACAAAATCCCACATTATTTTCATATCGTGCATGAACCTTAACTCACCGTACAATATATTCCCGACTTTAGGTTGCCAGGGTACTTGAGTTAACTATTCCCTGCCTTTTACTTTCATCAAAGTCGGTCGATTTCATGTCGATGAGTCTTGCCTTCGTATAGTCCGCTTTCCCATTAGTCGCGAACACGGCGTCGGTCCTTACAACAATAGCCAGTTAAAAAACACTCGGAAGCTTAAGTCGGTGACATAAAGAATCACAGCCATAACAATCACGACCACAATAACAATGACTGTCGAAACAGCTATTTCCTTTCTGCTCGACCAGCTTACCTTTTTCATCTCACCTTCGGCGGCAATCATAAAATCCGCCACCGATGGTTTATTTATTAGCCAGAAGATCAAGAGTCCCAGGACAACAAACAAACCTGCGGGCACCATCGTTGCAGTCCACAGTGCTGCTCTTCGGCTCATATGCCATTCCACAGCCTCCAATTTGTTGTAAAGCTGCAAACAGCCGAGACCTATAACTGTTGCTACTCCAAAAGCAGTGCACAGCCTCGTATACTTGCCCTGGCCGCGTTTATAAATCTCAAATGCCATACTAACACCGATAGCTAAAATTCTACCACGACATTGCTGTAAAAGCAGGAATCCATCCGCTGAAGCGGTTCACTGGTTTCTATTCACTACGGCTATCTTACAAGCAGGCCAGAAGGGAATCGAACCCCCAACCTTCGGTTTTGGAGACCGACGCTCTGCCAATTGAGC
>CAZOUM010000030.1:0-36024 GCA_964582985.1 uncultured Pirellulales bacterium
TCTTCTTCTCCGATAATATTGAGAACCTTAATACCTGCGAGCTGGCAGTAGGCCTTGAATGGAAGTTTGAGGTCGCCGTATATGAACAATTGGTGGAATCCCTTGATGTCGCGCGAGTCTTTTGCATTGTCCACTTCGATTTCAAGAGAAGTTCGGCAGCCGCCGGAGGGCGGGGTCTCGATATTGCGAAGGACGCGTCCGGTGCCGAGGATTAATTTTTCCGGACCAGCAAAGTCTATCACGGTGACCTTCTGGTCGATGCGCCAAAGGACCTGCATTGCGACGCCGATGTTGGATTCGGAGTGGCTGCGCAGAATGAACGGCGCGGGGGGTTTGTCAAAGCCATCGAGTTTAGTCGCGCAGGTGCAGTGGGCGCCCATCAGGGTATTGTTGACTGTGTTTGGCGCGGGGTCCTGCATAAAGCCGGGCCGGTCGAACAGAAGGTTTGTAAGGCGTGTTGAGATAGCTGCCTTCCAGTCAGCCTCGCAGGTGCCGAGTCCGCCCTCGTCACGGAGCCGCGAGAAAGCCATACAGGGCGGCTGAATCAGGTGCCGAGTAACGGGACCGAGGCAATCCATCGAAAAACCCTGGCAGTTCTCAGCGGCCATAAGACGTTTGCAGACGATGTAGTTCTTGGCGGCGTTGAGGATGTCCCGCTTGGTCGGCTCGACAATCTTTTTGGCTTTTTTGGCATAGTGGTTGGCCATAGCTCGCACCTCATCGGTCGCCTGAACCTTCTTGAATTCTTCGGGGAAGCGGCTTTCAGGGATGTAGTGTAGCGTGGTGCCAACGACATCGAGCTTGCGGTCCCTGGTTTCTTTGCCTTTGGCTATGCAGATACGGGTGTTCTTCATCTTGTTGATGGTACTGAGCATCCGGACACCAAAGTCCAGCCACTGTACATCCTGCGTGGCGGCGACGAAGACGCCGGGGATGTTCCGGCTGCCCTGGAGGTCTTTGGTGAAGGAAGTCCCCATCGGGCTAAAGACAATAGTCGGGATGTTGCCCCGGTTCTTGGCGATGTTGTTAGTGTGAGCCCAGGACCTAAAGCCGGTATGATGCAGGCACATACTGATAATCATTAGTCCGTCCGGCGGGGTCTTTTTGAGATTTTCGAGGAAAGAGTTGACGAGGTCAGGACTGTGGAGCGGCTCGGCCATAACCCTCAAGTCGACACCAAACTTTTTGGCGGCGTCGGTCAGCACCTTGGTGTATTGGCGCTGGCGCTGCTTTATGTTGTAAGCGGCGCCGGGCCAGCCCATCCAGTAGCTATCGATGTTGGGACGAACGAATGCCGCTCGAACCAAAGGCTTATTGGCGGAACTCGGCTCTGCGGCGAAGAGGGACGAGGCGAAGTCGAGCACGCCCAACTCTGTAGCCGCCGCCACGGTACCCGCCGCTGCCAGGAAACTGCGACGATTCATCGTAAGGGGACAACCGGATTCAGCACAGGTTTTGTTGGCTTCCATTATGATTCCTCCTAAAATGTAATTTGCCGTTTACCATTTCTTAAAGATATGCACAATATATACAGATTACAGTTGATTGTCTATTAAATTATCAAATCAAGCGGTGAGATGTAATCGCTGTGCTTGTCGCCAGCTGCTTTTAGACGTCTGCGGACTTCGTCAAACGTCTCGAAAAGGACCTGCGGCGTATCGGAAACCATTTGTTTGTAGATGTCTTCAACCCGGTTGAGCTTGGCAAGGTTTTCGGGTACTCGAAGAGTAAACTGCCGGACATAGTCTGCCTGGGTGTACTCGGCATCGAGATGCTCTTTGAATAGTCTTTTAAGGTCTTCGTATTTCGGTATAAAGCCGGTCGGCGTTTCGATGGCGTCAACATCGCCGTTTACGCGAAGCTCAGCCCAGAGAATCCAGACTTTCTTGTCGGCCATCCCGTTTAGATAGCTGCCTTCTTCGTCTTTAAGGAAGTAATTGACTGAGAAAATCGAAGGTGGGTCATCGACGCCTTTGGCGAAATCGAGATTGTTCCGGATATATCGACCGAGAGGAATAGAAAGAAAATCAAGATTGGACATTAAGTTGAAGGTCCTGACGCCTTCTTCGCCGAGAGTTGCGGCGGTGGTTTCCGATTCGAGGGCGGCCCCTTTTATGATGATGCCTTCCGTCCAGTTGAAAGCCTGCTCGACCGGGACCCAGGTGTCACTGTCGCGTCCGCCATAAACGATACCGCCTACGGGGACACCGTCCGGGTCGTCGAGTAACGGGTCGCGGTTACTAAGGTCCGGGATATTCAGGCAATAGCGGGCATTTCTGTGCGAGGCCGTAATTTCCTTGCCGTCGGCGTCCCTTTTGCCTTTGTGCCATTTGCCGGAATGGTCGATTCCTTCGGTCGGCAATTCGCTGCCCATACCGAGCCAATGCGGTTTGTTGTTACTGTCGATAAGAACGTTTGAGAAGATGATGTCACCGGGCCTGGTGAGGGCCTCGTGAATGACGGGGTCGTCTTCGGCATTGACGTCACGAATGATGCCGAAAATTCCCTTTTCGACATTTACACAGCGGGTTTGCCCGCCTTTTTTACGCAGGTAAGCAATATCATCACCGACGATGGTCTGTCCCGGTATCATAGATGTAGAGGTTTTTCCACAGGCCGACGGGAATGCGCCGGCAAAGTAAGTTACACGTCCGCCGGGTCCGTGAGCGCCCATAAGGAACATATGCTCGGCAAGCCAGCCCTCATTTGAGGCTTTTTGAATGGCCAGTCGCAGGGCAAGTTTTTTCAGTCCTATTGTGTTGCCGCCGTATTGGGTGTTGACGCTGTAGACCAGGTTTTCTTCGAGGTCGATGTAGACCCGGCGTTTGTCGATGTTTTTGCTTACGGCATTTTCCAGTTCACCTTCCGAATGGATAAACCTGAAGAAATCGGGCGAAGAACCGATTTTCCTGAACTGCTCGTATCCGGGCCGATACAGGATGATTTCGCTGTGAGCCACGTAGGGCGAATCTGTTATTTGGATACAGGGGATGGAGAAATCGGAGTCGGTTGGGCCAAGGCAGAAAAAGCAGACCAGCATTTCACGTCCGGACATTGAATCCTTCAGGAAGGCCCGAACCTCCTCGACGCCGATACTTTTTTCAATAGATTTGAGACTTTCGCCCAATTGGGAGCCCGGTGACAGTAAGTACTTTGTTCTGCCTTTGTCGCGGGCCTGGTCATGGTATCCGTCGAAGTGACAGGTGTGGCCGGTGATGTTAAGGGGTATTTCTTCGCCGTTCTTTATCGCCAGCTCGCGGATATGCGCGATATCGTCAGTCGAACCGGTATATACAAAAACCGAAGCCGGATTCGTAAGCTCAATCGCGTCGGCGACAAAATCGTGCATCTTCGGGTTGTCCAGCGCGACGAGTCTGCCGTGATGCTCGGCTGTCAGCCTCTCTTTTAACAACTTCTTTACATCAGACATCTGCAAACGTTACCTCCTTAGTATTTGGTTAAGTCCAAAAAAACCACGAGATTCTAAACTATCGAGCTATTTGGCGTCAAGCCGTTTTCCAAAAATCGTCCCCTTGTTTATTTTGCCGTGTACCGGACGAATATCATCTATGGGGCAAAAATGGAGTTACAGCAGGAGCTATGGGTGACAGTTGGCCCGGCGAGCGTGCTGTATCTTCCAAATCCGCCATTTAATCGTTGCTTTTTGACGCATCTGGTGATACAATACGCGATACACGCCCAGGAAGGTTTTATTTACGAGGCGAGCGACGAAGGATGAGGTTGTTTTTCTGTAATTATCTGTAAATACAGCACTTATGCACTTTAAAAGAGGGGTGTTATGGACCTTAGGCCCAAGGACCAAAAACTGACGTTTTTAGCTTTTATTGTTTTGTTGACGGTGCCGTTTGGCACGATGGTCTGCGCGGCCACAATCACCGAAACGTTCGACAGCGACCTCGGCAATTTTGACACCGCGGTGAACAATCGGGTAAATGGCAACGATTGGGGATGGTCGAACACAAACAACGCCGGCGGAACCGCCGGTGAGTTGGGCGGGAGAGAAAAACGGACCGGGGACGACTATGTCTGTGACGCGACCTTAGGTGGTTCGCTTACCGAGAACGACGCCATCATAATGAGGGGAAAAGGTTGGCTCAGGAACGATGATGCAGACGGCGTCTTTTTTGTCGGCTACCGAGCAGTGGGCGGCGGCAGCGGCAGTCTGGGAATTGTGCTCGAAGAACCAAAGGATGATACATCCGGCAGGTTTCGTATGACGCTGAAAGCCGGTGGTGCCGAGTCGGACACATATTGGCCGGTACCTGATGATACACCCTTTGAGTTTGACCTGAGCTATAACCCTGTTACGAAAGTGCTTTCAGGGACAATCAACGGACAGTTTGCTACGGCTGATATTGGGACAGTTGGTTCGTTTAGTGTCGATGCATTCGGGGTCTTCGACACCAGCAGCGACTCAAGAAGTCAGTACTTTGATTTTGCGTTCGACGACCTTGAGTATACCCTTCCGGCCGTAAGCGTAGGGTTTGAGACGGCGTCGTCGGGTGCTCTCGAAAGTGTAAGCCCGGCTGTCCTTAATGTGGTTCTGGCCATACCTCAAGAGAACACCGTCACAGTGGACTACGCAATTGGCGGCGGCAGCGCTACCAATGGCGAGGATTACATCCTGACACCCGGAAAGCTAACGTTTGAGCCGTGTGACGTGAACGAAATAATCAGCATCACTATCATAAACGACGGTAATGACGAGGAAAATGAGACGATAGTGATAACATTGTCGAATCCGAACGGCGTGGAATTAGGCGCTGCACAGCACACCTACACGATTATCGACCCGAGGCCTGACGTGCAGTTCACAACGGCTTCCAGCAGCGGTGTCGAGGAGAATTTGCCGGCTACTATCCATGTCAGTTTATCGCACCCTTCGAACGAGACTGTAACGGTTGAATATTCGGTCGTCGGAGGCACAGCTACCGGAGGGGGGGTGGACTATAATTTGCCTGCCGGCACATTGCAGTTCGAGCCGTGCGAGGTGACAAAGTTTATCAGTATCGAGATTGTGGAGGACGCATGTGACGAGGGGGCCGAGACAATTGAGTTGATATTGTCTGACCCCAACATCGCTAAATTGGGGGACCCATGGCAGCATACCTACACCATCAGGGACGTACATTTTAAATCTTTCGCCGACAGTCATACCGTAGCCTTGTGGCTTTTCGATGAAGTCGACTATCCGCACACTACGCTGACCGATGCCAGCGAATATGAAAAGGCGGACCTCTGCTTAATGGATGGTGGCACTATGGTTACCGGCAGATTCGGCAGAGCCCTTCAGGTGGGGTCTGGTTATGCGGTCTGTTATGCAGGTTTTGCAGGTAAGGTCCCGGAAGAGGAGTTGCGGGAAGCGGATGGAACCCCGAGCGGTCTTTGGGGTCCGACCGAAGGTTCGGGGGCACTGCTTAACGGACTCGCCGGTGATACGTGGACAATTGAACTGTGGTTGAACCTTTCATCGGGCGGCAGCGGCATTTCCATTATTGATTTGGGACAGGCGTATGAGCCGGGTCTATCTTTGACGCTAAATGGAAGCTCTTTAGAGCTGGTGAATTATTACGCCGGCGTTCAGGCCACGTGTCCGACCGGGCAGTTGACCGGCGGCTGGCATCATGTTGCCTTTACGCGGGATGGCCCAACTGTTCGTCATTTTCATGATGGCGCCGAGCAGACCACTCCGACCGTTTCGTCGGTTTCAGTACAGCCGATACCTGATTTACAAATACCCACGGACCGTGAGCACGAAAGCCGTGGTTTTGAGAATATGGATTTTGAACAGCGCAGGCAGAACCGGTTCAATTTTGCCATAGGAACTGACCGTCATGCAAGCAACTCCGCAAGTGGTATGATAGACGAGATGCGCGTATCTGACCTCGTTCGTTATTCCGTCAATTTTACACCCGAGAGCTTTTCCAGAAATTATGGTCCCGGTGCACCTTTGCCTTCTGTGATAAACGGCCCGGAGCTTCTGTTTCCATCCGGTTCTCCGAACGAGCCGGTGCAGATTGGCTCGCGGAAGCACGTCTTTATTGATGATGCTATTATTGGCGGCATGTCAGATGTGCAAATCACAATGAACCAGCCATACGGCAAGCAAGCAATCACGAAGGATTTTTCGATAGAGAAGTCGGCGTGGCGACCGAGTGTCCTTGATGTGGACGGCGTAGTCTATATGGCTATTCCAGAAGGGTATAGCTCGAACACCGGAACAACATACCTGGCGACTTCTTCAGATGGACTTGATTTTACTATGCAGGAGCCAATAATTACTGAGGCGCCCCTGTATGGTTCATTCTTTAAGGACCTTAATCCCAATGTGACTCCTGAAGAACAGTACAAGGTGAACGCGTTTGTAGCCAACAGGGGTATGTATATGTATGTGTCACCCGACGGGTTAAACTGGCGGCGAAATGAGACGATTCAGCTTCCGCTGCGCAGCGGCGGCGAAGGCGAATGTTTCTGGGACGACCAGCGAGGAAGATACGCCAGCTACATCAAGCGTGACAGCAGTTTTGACGACCCGGATGAAGAATGTGCGGATGCCAGTGGGCGGGTTGCAACGGGTTTCTGGACGGATGAGATTCTGAAGGCGTGGCCGTTCTACGAGATGGTAACGCCCTATTTTGAGGGATATCCATTCCCTTCAGTTACCTGTGAAGGCCCTGTCGAATTCGATGTTACCGCAGCGACCCAGGTTTATAGAACCCGTGCTATAAAATATCCGTGGGCGCCTGATGTGTATTTGGCTTTTGTTTGGAGGTATCCCGACGATGACAATCCCAGACACGTTGACCTTGGAATCAGCCGGGATGGTGAGAACTGGTCTTTCTTCGGCACGAACTGGTACATTCCACTCGGCTCAGAAGATGAAGAACTGTCGCTGTATGGCCTGATTCGCCGGGGCGATGAAATCTGGCAGTACGTCGATGAGGGCGGAGCGCACGGGGGTTCCGCCCCGCGATACTACTACCGTTATAAGCAGCGGCTGGATGGATTTGTGTCACTCGATGCGGGAGGCACCACCGGCACGGCTATTACGCGGCCGCTGGTTTTTCAAGGCGATAGGCTTGTGTTGAATATTGCCGCCACGGGTTCGGCCAAGGTCGCTATCTGCAATGAATTCTTTACGGAGATACCCGGTTTTGGGCTTAGTGATTGCAACCTGATTCAAGCTGACTCTGTCGAGCATGTGGTTACCTGGAACGGGGACTGGGATGTGAGCAGTCTTGCAGGGACGGTGGTTCGTTTGAAGTTCCAGATACAAAACACCAAACTATATGCCTTCCAGTTCAGATATTTGGGCGATATTGACGGCAGCGGTGTTGTGGACTGGGCCGACGTAAAGGCTTTGGGCGACGAGTGGCTGAACGACTGTGCCGGACCAGGCTGGTGTGCCGGCTGTGATATTAACCAGGACTACATAGTGGACTTTGAAGATTACGGGATTTTGTCCTCGCAATGGCGTGAGGGAAGTCCGTAGCCGTAGTTTTCGGGCAGTCGCAGACCCCTTCCAACCGGGGGAAACGTAAAATAAGCCGGGCCAAAAGCGGGCCCGGTTTATTCTCTGTTACACTATATGCAAATCACTTCTTGAGCTTGAACTCATACTCGTGAATTTTGCGTTTATCCAAATCTTTGCCTTGGCAGCGGAGTATGAAACTATTTTCTTTTCGTTCGTATCGAAAATCTTTGCCGCTGAACAAATCCTTCGGTGACCCGATGGGAAGCATATCCGGTAATCGTCCGGTCCTGGCTTTTATCAAATAGATATCGACAGCCGTTAAGATGGCGTTGTAGAAGGTGCTGTGCTTGACTTGATAATGGTAGACTCTGGGACAGGCGGGCGCAAGAATCGCGGTCAGGGATGCGTCCGGATTTTCAATCGCATCCTTTTCCGGTTTATCACCCAGTGCCTTCAGTTTCTTATACGCTTGAGCATACGGCAAATCAAGTGTCGATATCAGCCCGGCCATGTGATTTTGCCAGTAAATCCTGTTTCTTTCAAAGAATTTATCGTCGCCGGCTCGGATACGGTCGACAGCAATTTGTTCAAAGTCGCGACTGCTCGATTCCGCATTTTCCTGCGCATCAGACGTTTTCTTCTTGGGAACGTTGTCAGCCGGGCCTAACGACACAAGACCTTCAAGGACCACGGAGAGAATCTTCTCAACTCTATCCTTTGTCAGGTCTACTGCTGTCGATTTGAAATCGTTTTCTATGCTGGTCTTGAGTCCGGCAAGCGTGAGAGATTCTTTCTCTACCTTGGCCAATTCCTTTTTCAGCCAATTTAGAGTCTGCCGGTCCTGCGGCATTTCCGACAGAATAGCATGGATACATTCGTTTGCCATTTCAGTGATTGCCGTACCCACCAGGAAGGAAATAATCATATCATCGCCCGCATGAGCGGCCATTTTGTGAGCGGTCAAACAACGGCTCAGGGCGGTCCTGTAGTCCCCTTCTGCTGCCAGAATTTTTGCATCAACAATAAGAATTTGTGACAGATTCCTATATGCAGAGAGATGGGGTATCTGCATAGACGTTCCCTTGGAAAAGTCCAGACCCCAATCGCAATTTGGAATCTCAGATGCAGTTATTGCATGTTCGATGACATTACGCTGGCTTTCGATGTATTTCTTGAGCCCTTGGGCCCAAGGTCTTTCACCAGGTTTGATTTTGCCCTTCAGCACATCGTAGAACTTTTCTCGCGTTTTTTCTATCGGCTCCTCGTACAACATAAAGGCTTTGTAGTAAAGCACCGCTGCGTTGTCCGGTGGGTAAGCGAAGGCCGACTGAGTCGATACCAGTAGTATCACGGCGAGACACATTAGCTTTGTTAATTTGTTGCTGATTGTTTTCATAGTTTTGTCCTTTCTAATTATGTACCATTAAGTTCTGCGAGCATTTCCTGGACCGTTATGCTGCCCGGCCGGGGGCCTAACATCTCAAAAGCTTTGTCGCATTGTTTTTCTACCTCTTCCATTCCTCCCCTACGATACGCGATGTTAAGCGACATCGCTGTCATCATCTCGGCAGGGGATTTGGCAACTTCTTGTTTGGTGCCATTTTCGGTTTGCTTATCCGGGATACGCCGAGCAACAAAAAGACCGACCACCAGGACAATCACCGCCGCTGCGGCAAGTTTTGTCATTCTACTTCGTATGATTATGCTCCATAGATTCGGCTTATAGTCTGCCGATTTGGCCCGGATTGTCTCTTCCATTGCTGCAAACGAATTATGAAGCACCCGTGTATCCATTTCGGTATCGGTCGTGATACGCGGCCTTTTAGTTTTTATCAATTTTTCCATCTTCTCTGTTGGTTTCATTTTGTCGCCTCACCATTCACAATCGAGCGAAGTTTATCCAGGCCATAACGATACCGGCTCTGGACGGTATTAATCGAAACATCAAGGCCCTTAGCTATTTCCCGAAATCGCATCTTGTGGTGCAGGCGCAAGACAATAACCTCACGCTGCTCGTATGGGAGCCGGGCAAGTAAATCATCCAGCCGTTTTGATTCCTCACAGTTTATCGCATATTGCATCGGCCCATTGGAAGCGGAACTAATGGCCTGTGCCGGACCCAGCACCGTGTCTCGGCCTGACCTTAGACGGTTTCTGTCACGGGCACTATTAGCAACGCAGGTTGACAGATAGCCCTTCAGGGTCCCTTTAAGGCGAAACGTCCCGGTAGTCTTTCCAAACGAGACAAATACATCGTGAACAACGTCCTCAGCAGTGCTTCTATCTCTCAGTAGAGTTACGGCCAAGCCAAGCAGGTCATCTTTGTACTTTTCATAGATACGCCGCAGGGCATCCTTGCTGCCGCGATTGAATTTCCAAACGAGTATCTTGTCTTCCACCATCTAATCCGCTTGTCCGAGGCAAAACGGCCGTTTCTTAATGCTACAACGATTGACCCGCTCATTTTAGTCTAATTATTCCGCAGTTTTAGAAAAAAGCGCATAAAAAAGCCGGGCCAAAAAAGCGGGGCAAGCAGAGCTGTGGAATCCCGGTTTGGCGTTTACTTAACTATATTGTGGTCGTTGTTATGCCGGCTGGTATGAAGAGGCCTTCAGACAACGGGCAGACCATTATTATCTTGTTTCTGGGCAGTCATGTGGAAAGCGGCTTAACAAGCAGTGGTTATGGTCAATCCCGACAGGTTCTTCCATAATCTTTGTGAACGTTAACCTGGAAAAACTTCTTGCAAAAGCACCCACTTTTATAATAAAATGATATGTAAAGTTATGGAGGCGGGCTGAAAGGTATCGTAATTCGCGTCTGCTTTATTCGTATACCCCTGCTTTCAAAACTTGGCGGCTGTCTATATTGGAAAAGACTTATGCCCACGCCCACTGGAAAGGGAAAAGGATGAAAAACCAATTCATTTTCGTGTTGGCAATCGTCGTGGTTTGCGGTTTTGCCGGGGCTACTGTAGTAAGCGACCTGGAAATCACTCCTATAGAAGATTTTGAGCCCTTGGGCCTGCCGGGCGGACCGTTCACGCCCTCGTCCAAGGACTACCACTTAACGAATACCGGGCCCAATTCGCTGTTTTGGGGAGTTTATATAACGGCGGACTGGCTGGATTTGTGGCCGTGGTGGGGAGAGCTGGAGCCCAATCAATCTACTATAGTTGGTGTCAGTCTCACGTCCGAGGCCGATTCACTGCCCGAAGGAGTTTATAATGATACTTTAACGTTTATCGACATTAGCAGTGAAGTGGAGCAAACCCGAGGTGTGGCCCTCACTATTGCCATTCCGGAGGGTATTTGGGTTAGTCCAAACAGTCTTGACGTGAATCTTATAGAAGGCTGCACGCTAACAGAGGTCCTGACCATTGGAAACCAGATGGACGAGGACCTCACATTTACAATCCAAACCAACGCTCTCACCGGCGCCGGCCAGCCGCAAGGCACAGCTCTCGGCCAAACCACCACCTCAGCAAAGAACGAGATTCTCTCCATATCGAAAGGGCACGATTTCACAGTGCCGGGCAATGCGCCCCCCGGTAAGAAGGGGTCTGCGACTTACAAGCCCGGCGAGCTGCTCGTACGTTTTGCCCGTAAGGGCGACGGCAAACATCCCGCCTCGCAGGAAAAAGTTCAAATCTTGAGCTCTCTGGGCGGTGGAAATATAAAACGCAACTTCAAAATTGTGCCCGGATTGAGCACGATAAAGCTGCCGCCGGGGTTGAGTGTCGAACAAGCTTTGCAGCGATTCAACAAGGCCAAGGGTATTTTGTACGCGCAGCCCAACTATCAGTTGAAGGCGACATCCACATTTCCCAATGACCTGAGATTTGATGAGCTTTGGGGTATGCACAATACGGGTCAGAGCGGCGGACTGCCCGACGCCGACATCGATGCACCCGAGGCCTGGGACCTTGCCACCGGCAGCAGTAAGGTCATAGTGGCGGTAATCGATTCCGGCGTTGACTACACGCATCCCGACCTGGCAGCTAATATGTGGGTAAACGAGGAAGAGTTGAACGGCACGCCGGGACAGGATGACGACGGCAATGGCAAGATCGATGATGTTTATGGTTATGATTTTTGCAATAATGACAGCAACCCGATGGATGACCACTGGCACGGAACGCATTGTGCGGGAATCATCGGCGCCGTCGGGGACAACACCGAAGGCGTCACGGGAGTCTGCTGGGACGTCAAAATAATGGCGTTGAAATTCCTCGACTCAGACGGCACCGGCTGGTCCTCTGATGCGATTGCCGCCCTTGAATATAGCGTCCTTATGGGGGCGAATCTGTCCAGCAATTCCTATGGCGGCGGCGGATACGAGCAGGCCTTCAAAGACGCGGTAAATGCCGCGGGAGCGGCAGGAATGCTGTTTGTAGCAGCAGCCGGGAACGACTACTGGCAAAATAACGATGTAGTTCCACATTACCCGTCGAGCTATGACTGTGACAGCATTATCGCCGTCTTGTCCACTGACGATGAGGATTCGCTCTCGTCGTTTTCTAATTACGGGCCTGCTTCGGTCGATATCGGTGCTCCGGGCAGCAGCATTTTGAGCTGCCAGCTTTCAGGAGGGTATAAGTATGACAGTGGAACGTCGATGGCCGCACCCCACGTTGCCGGGGCCTGTGCCCTCCTTTGGTCGATAAATCCAGTTTTGGGCAACAGCGAAGTTAAAGATATTCTTTTGCAGTCGGTAGACAAGACCCTGCCGACTCGCTGCGTCTCGGAGGGCAGACTTAACCTCCACAGAGCAGTTCTGCAGACACAAGAGCCCTGGGTTGCGGTCGAGCCCGAAAGCGGGACCATTGGGCCCGGAGATTTAAACGATGTAAACGTAGCTTTCCATGCGATAGATATGACTCCTGGAACCTACGACGCCGAGATTGTTATCCTCTCGAACGACCCCTACCGTCCCACAACGATTGTTCCCGTAACGATGACCGTCACTCCGGATGATTTAGTGGTGAGCCCCAACGAAGGTATTGATTCCAACGGTATCGAAGGTGGACCGTTTACGCCGCAGTGCGTAACCTACACACTGATAAACAATGGAACCGAACCTGTGAGCTGGACGACAAGCGAAACGGAAAACTGGTTTGACGTTGATCCCAACCAGGGAGCGCTCAACCCGGCTGCATCGATAGATGTAAACGTCTGCATCGCGCCTGACGCTAACTTGCTTGACTCCGGTGTTTATAGCCAGACTCTGACCTTCCGGAACGAAGACTCCAACAGCATTAAAAGGCGTTCGATTACACTGACGATAACACCACCGGACTGCTTCACTGAATCCTTCGATACAAACGAGAGCGATTTGGCCGGCCTTTCGCTGACTTTCATACCTGACGGCTCGGCCGCTTATTACCAAGCCTGCCGTGATGAGGTCACCCAGTTTCCGACCGACCCCAACGGCGGAAGTTATGTCCCGCTTGGTGATGATGATTTTGCCGAAATAATTCTAAGCGACTGTAAAGAGGTTCTGTTCTATGGAATCAGATACGACCAGTTCTATATCGGCAGTAACGGCTACATTACCTTCGGCCGGGGCGATACGGAGTTTTTGTCTTCCCTCCAAGCCCACTTCAGTATGCCCCGTATATCGGCTATGTTTGAAGACTTAACCCCTGCCGATTCCTATAATATTTCCTTCGACCAGCTTGACGACAGGGCAGTAGTAACGTTTGAAGATGTGCCTCTGCATGGTGACAAAGAAGCCAAAAGCAGCTTCCAGGTCGAGATGTTCTTCGTTGACGGCACCATACGCATTACGTGGCTTGAGTTTGCGGCAGCGGCCCCAATTATAGGGCTTTCGAAGGGCGACGGAGTTCCCGCACTCTTTGCCGAAAGTGACCTGGGCGAGTATCTACCCTGCTGTCCGCTCGGCGATTTAAATGGTGATTATTCCATCAACTTCGGTGATTTTGGCCTATATGCTCTGCACTGGCGTGAGTCGGGCTGCGGCGTTCCACAATGGTGTGGAAAAGCAGACCTCAACCGCAGCGGCACAACTGATTTCAACGACCTGGCCCTTCTTGGAGAAAGTTGGCTTACAAAAGTGGACTGGTGGCTCCAGCCCATTTCTCACTGGGAGTTTGACGAAGGCCAAGGTGACATCGCTTACGATTCAATCGGCCAAAATCACGGAACCGTCTATGACGCGAACTGGACAACCGGAATCTTGGACGGAGCTTTAAGCTTTGATGGAGACGGTGATTATGTTGATTTGGGTAATGATGACAGCTTAAAAGCTCCACTTCCGGTGACTATCGCTGCCTGGATTAGATTATCCAGTTCTGGGACCGCGCAGTATGTGATGAGGATAGATGCGCAAACATCTGGATATTATGGTATTTGGTTTGATGTAGGGGCCACAGGTGTTCTTGAAATCAGTTATGGCGACGGTGGCGGCACGGGGGGCACTCATAGAAGAAGTAAGGTCGGAACCACCGCGCTGAACGCAGGTACTTGGTATCACGTAGCGGCAGTTATAGGGGGCCCAACAGATATGAGCATATACGTTAACGGTATGGATGAGGCAGGAACATATAGTGGAAGCGGAGGAGATTTGGCGTATTCAACTGCCACCTCACTGATAGGAATGCGGCATGGTTTTTCGGGCTTTTACGACGGCAAGATCGATGACGTACGTGTCTACGACCGCGCCTTGCCTGCCGGGGAAATCCTGCAGCTTTATCTCGATGGAATGGGCGGCAAGGCATACTACCCCAATCCTCTCGACCAGGCGACAGACATTGACCCCAATACAGTTCTTACCTGGTCGCCCGGAGAAGACGCCCTCAGCCACAATGTCTACCTCGGCACCGATTACAACGAAGTCAGCAATGCCAATATTACAGACCCCAATGTGTACAAAGGAAACCGGGACGCCAACAGTTTCTACCCCGGAGGCCTTGAGCTGGCAACCACTTACTACTGGCGCATCGATGAGGTCGGTCACTACCACGTCAGTAAAGGTGATGTATGGAGCTTTACGACATGGAGTCAGTGGGACCCAAATCTCGGCCTAATCAGTTGGTGGCAGTTTAACGAAGGCCAGGACAGCACAGCATACGATTCAATCGGGGAAAATCACGGGACTATTCACGACGCAACCTGGATGACCGGAATAATCGGAGGTGCGTTGAGCTTCGATGGCTACAATGATTATGTTGATTTAGGTAATGATAGCAGCTTGAAACCTCCCCTACCGGTGACTCTCTCGACCTGGATTAGATTATCCAGTTTGGGGGCTAATCACTATATTATCGGCTTGGATGACCAGAGCATTGACTATTACGGCGTTTGGTGGTATGTCTTGTCCACAAATAATCTCCTGATTTGTTATGGTGATGGACAAGGCAGAGGTCCTGCGCATATAAGAAACAAGGTTGGAACTACCGCATTCAATGCAGATACCTGGTATCATATTGCAGCGGTTATACGAGGTCCGGCAGATATAAGCTTATATGTTGATGGTGTGGACGACGAAGGCACATACAGCGGGACCGGCGGGGCTCTGGCCTATTATTTCGGTACTGCGATTATAGGAATGCAACATAATCTTGAGTTCTCTTTCGGTGGCGGGATTGACGATGTCCGCGTCTACGGCCGGGCTTTAGCCGCCTCAGAAATCTGGCGGCTTTATCAGAATGGCTTGAATTGAGTTGATGATTAAAGTTCGTCAGGGCTGCAAATTATGCTCGCCCGGTTCTCCGCTGACAGCACGTGCCAAAATACGACAGGGCCTATGCCGATTAGCATAGGCCCTGAACTTTTGCAAACCTTTATGTTATTCCCGCGCAAGCGGGAATCCACTCAGCGCAGCCGATTACTCGGGCCAGAACTTCTTTTCAAGCCAGCCCTTCGCAAATTCAGTCCAGTCCCTGAGGTTGACCGACCTCTTACCCAGGTCCTCTAAGTTGTACAGATTAGCGGCCGAGTGCACGGTGAAGATTCCCGTTTCATCGGTGGCGATGTACGCAACCTCCTCTGCCGACAGAGCGTATTTGTAAACGCGGACATCATCTATTTTACCGGTAAACCCATGGTCTTTGTCGTCCGAGCGGTTGCCTATCGCCAAATCATTGGTGTCCTGGCAGAGAAATGGTATCTCATTATTTGGGTCGTCGTTCTTGTCCATAAGTTCACCATTTATGTAGCATCTCACGCTGTTGCCGTCGTACGTCCCGGCTACATGAATCCATTCATTGCGGTCGAGTGGATTCTCAGCCTCGTTGCTTTCTGCGGCGTACTTCTCATACTCATCGTCCCCAGCATCATAATCATTACCGTCACGCACCATGAATATCAACTGGTCGTCGTCACCTATTTCGATTTCGTAACATTCTTTGTTATCTGCACCTTTGACAACTACGCGAGCAGAGTCTTGCTCATCGGAATAGTAAACCCATGCGCAGACACTTACCTGCTGCATAGACCTAAGCGCCACCGTATCCGGCACACGGACCCTGCCGCCGTCAAACTCCAGAGCGTTGCCGTCGTAACCGGAAACCCACCATGCGTTGACGTCTAAGGTCTCTATCACACCGTTGTTGTCATAGCCGGCGTAATCGGTAACTATACTACCGGCACCGTCGTCCAGTTTCCACCAGCCAACCAGGTTAGCCTCACTCGGTGGCTGTACCGGACTGAGATTGACATCGACCTCAAGCCACTCATCGGCCATTATCTCAACGTCTTCATAGTCAACCACACAGTCGTTGTTCAGGTCGGCTTCAGGCGGCGCCCTGAGCGAAGGAATGCACCTGCCTGGATGCAATTGGATATTGTCGAAGTATACGACACCCGAACCAGCGGGGTCCCCCCAGCCCCGGATGCCAAAACCAATGCACAGGTTGTCGAGATTGGCGAGGTTTACGTCGTTGGTGGAAAAGCGACTAAGGGGAATGAGCCACTCCTGCCAATCTTCAATCTGTACGTCAGTCATATCTTCCCAGGCGGCGTCGCCGTACTTGACCTGGAAATCATTGCCATCGTTGTCTTTCAGAAACACATACATCTGCTCGGTGATTGTGGCAGCGTTGCCTGATTGGCCATAGAACCAGAGCGACAACAGCTTTAGTTCGAAGCCTGTCCAGTCATTGGGTTCAAGGCTTATGCTTTCTATCTCAGAATAATAGCCAGGGTCAAAGTCAAACGAGTTGAGATAAGCATACCTCATCGAGTGTTTGCCGATAACCGGTGGCGTGGACCGAAGCGTAATCCCCGCGCTTCCTATCTGATGCCAGTCTTTACTTGGGGGGTCCTGCGCCGTGTCGTCTTCAAAATCGTCGATGGTGATGTAGTCAGCTACCGTAAATTTCCAGACCCTGCCCTTCCAGCCATTGGGGTCGCAGGCATCGTTGACCTCATCAACTCGCCAATAGAATGTCTGGTCCAAATCAAGCAGGCCGCACGGGTCATAGCTGCAGGCATCTGTGTGGTTGTACTCGACGTTCGGATAGCTGGCCAGGTTCGAACTGTTGACATCCTTGATATCGTCCCAGTTCGTGCCGAAGTAAACATCGTGGGAATCCGCATAATCTCCCCGACTCCAGGTACAAACCACATCATAGTCCGCATCTTTCTCGCCATCGAAGGGGTGCGGGCCCCACGCAAATTCAAGACCTTCTTCCCTGAACAGCGCCTGAACTTCTTTTGCTGACTTACCATAATCAAAGACCTTAAACTCGTCTATCTTCCCTGCGTAAGCGAAGTACTCCCAGGTTAACGCGCCAATTTTGAACGTTGTGTTCTGGAGATTGGCCAGGGTATCGTGAGCATCCGTCTTTGTAGCTTTTAATTCACCGTCGAAATACATACTCATCGTATCTATGTTCTCATCTTTGACAAAGGCCCAGTGGTGCCATTCTTCTATGTCGCGGGCATTATGGCCGTCCAGGTCCCACGTTAGTACATCACAACTGTCGTCGCCTGCCCGGAAATATGCACGTTCATGGTCCCCTCCGACATCCACCAGTAAATGGTAAGGTGCTCCCTCGCCGCCGGCCCCAATATTGCAGACCCAGTTTTCTTCGTCATTATAAGAATCCTTCAACCAGACCGAGATGGTTATTCCGCGGTCAATCGTGCTGGTCACGGCCGCCGGAACATCTACAAGCGTTTCCGCATCACCGTCGACGTCGAAGATGCGGCAGCCATCGCGGTGGCCGTTATTAGGGTCCCAGAGGTCTTCAGCTCCGTCCACCGCTCCATGATACTCCCGCCCGGAAGAATCGTAGGCAACAACACCGTTGGGCTCATCGAACTTGTAATGGACAAGCATGTTAGGGTCGACAATGGGACTCTTCACTGTAAAGTACCATATCCTGCCCGTCCACGTGGTGGTGGGGTTATTCGCATCAACCCGCCAGTAGTAAGTGGTGCCCTTGCAGAGAGGGCCGGAACCATTGGGGTCGTATGTCTCGTCACCAAGAAGCTTAATAGCACAGGGGTCGGTCATAGTCTCGACATCATCCCAGCTTGTCCCGAAGAACACCAGGTGGTCAGTTGCGTTGACTCCCGCCGTCCAGCTAAGAACGATATTCGGGTCCACTCCTGTGCTGCGGTTGCCGGGGTTCGGGTCAGTGGCCGTGTTGGGGTCGGGCGGCAGACCCGATACAACAGTCTTGTCGTTGACGTCATCGTATACAACCACCACTGTGCCCTCATCGTCGTAGGCGGTAATTTGACCTGCTACGACATTGGCATCGATAATATCCACCACATCGCCGCTTATTTTCAATACACCCTGCTCGATATCCACACGCCAGTCATCAGTATAGGATGGGTCGCCCCCATCCTCGCCACCATGGAGGAATTCGTTGCAATCCATAACTCCCCCATCAAGATTCATCCAGATATTTCCTCCGCGACCGTGCGACCCTGGAAACATAAATTCCCCTTCCACCAGAATCAAGCCGCCGGTCATATTGATGATGAGAGCAGCTGTACCTCGGTCTCCACCCATGCCCAAATGGTCGACAACGATGGTGCCGCCGCTCACATTAATCTCACCGCCGCCATTGTCGCCGATTATGAACTCGTCCTGAACCTCGAAGTAACCGCCGCTCATATTCGTGCAAAACCAACCGGAGTTGTCGCCCCCCCTATAAGTGCCTGTGACAATAATGCAAGGGTCGCCATCTATATTGACAATGCTGATGCCGTTATCGGTCCCCCGCCAAAGGCCGTCAATAGTAATAGTAGGCGAGCCATTAATATTGATGATGGCCGTTCCGGTCCCGACACCCTCTACGTCCCTGCGCCATATCCACGCATCGGTCTCAACAGTGCCGCTTGTATTTACGTCCATGACCTGGACCATGCCGAAGTTTGGTTCAGGCCCCTGTATGAGCAAAACCTCTGCATCGCAGCCGATACCGATTATCGGGCCCCGCTCGGGTGACGACCAGTCGATGAGTGCTGTGTCATCGCTGCCTGGAACATTATCTCGGTCCCAGTTACCATCGGTACACCAGTTGCTGTCGGCTGCATCAGCGTTGGTCCAGGTAAATGTTTTTGCCGAGGCGCCATTAAGCAAACCCAGCACCAGCACAACAGAAATTAGAACAATCAGTTTTCTACACATAACATTCCTCCTTTCAAATCACACCAAAATCCTCTTTTTCCCCTTTGGCACAACGCCAAACAATCCATTGCTTCCAGCAGGCGTTAAAGAATTTCATTCTCACCCTGTTTTGTGCCTGCCAAAAGCACTAAGCTTCTTTCTTATTGGCTAAAAAAGGCGGACTCCAACCGCAATCCTTGGCTGCCACCGACTTTTTAGATTCGACTTCCATCCTCCTTACGTTTGTCCAGAAGGCCAAAAAATCCAAGAACTTCATTTGTAACAATGCTACGGTGATAATGTTACCAGATTACTTCGTTTTTATCAACAAAAAATTGTCAAATAGTGACGAAATTTTGCATATTTTTCGGTTTTTTGAGGACCTTGGCTGTTGCCGCCGTCCCCAAGAGTGTCGTTGAGGTGCAAAATAGGGCCTCCTTGCCGATGCGGGCTAAAAAACAACCCTTTGAAGTTCTTAATCTTCTCCTCTTTGTGATTGCAGTATGTAAAAAGGGCCTATGCTGGTAATCAGCATAGGCCCCGATTTGTGCAAACTCAATCCTCAGGCCATAGTTTCTTCACAAGCCAGTTGTTCGCAAGTTTGGCAAAGTCCCTGAGGTTGACCGCTCTATCGCCCAGTACCTCGTCATTGTACAGATTAGCGACTGACTGCACAGTGAAGATTCCGGTTTCATCGGTGGCGATGTACGCAATCTCCGCAGCCGACAGGGCCCGGTTGTAAACGCGGACGTCGTCTATCAGACCTTCAAACGCACGGTCCGTGGCGTCCGAGCGGTTGCCTATTGCCAAATCATCGGTATCCTGAGAAAGGTACGTTACGGCGTTTGCATCGTTGTTCGTGGCCTCGAGTTGGCCGTTTACGTAAATCTTGATGCAATCACCCTGCTTAAAGGTCCCGGCCAAATGTGTCCAGTCACCATGCTCGAGTTGATAGCTGTTAACGTCATAGCTCTCATATTTGCCCTCACCCGGATTATAATCATTGCCGTCACGCACCACGAGGGCACACACGTCCTCATCACCAACTTCGAGTGAGAAAGTCTCCTTGTTGTCTTTGCCCTTTACCGCTACCCGAGCACTATTATCGTGAGTGGAGTAGTACTTGACCCATGCGCATACGGTCAGCTCATATTTGGGCCTGAGCGAGCAGGCGTCCGGCACGAGTACCCTGCCGCCGTCGAAGCGCATCGCGTTGCCATCGTGGCCGGCATCAGCCCAGAAGGCATTGGTGTTCAACGTCTCTATCACGCCGTTATTGTCGTAGCCGGCGTAGTCGGTGACGTTGCTGTCAGGCTCCTCATCGAGCTTCCACCAGCCAACGAGGTTGACGTCATTCGGTTGCTGTACCGGACTGAGATTGACATCGGTCTCAAGCCAGTCATCCGCCATAATCTCAACGTCTTCCCAGTCAGCGGTACAGTCGGCGTTAAAATCGCCCTCAAGGGGGTTAATATCTGGCATGCACGTGGGCACATATAAGTTGATTTCGTCGAAGAATACAACCCCAAAACCAGTGTAGAGGGGCTGTGGGATAGAACAACCCCGGTAGCCAAAACCAATACAGATTTTCTTGACGTCGCGGAAGTTAATATTTGTAAAGCGATTCGTTCGAACCTCCCACAACTGCCATTCCTCAACCTGTATGTCGTTAATCTCTTCCCCTTCGGGTGCTCCGGGCCCGTCGTACCACACCACTGCATAGTTGGCGTCGTCTTCCAGACCAAGATTCATCTGTGTTTCCGCTGTAACTGCGTTGCCTGATTGGCCGTAGAACCACAGCGATATCGTCTTCACATCGTAGTAATCCCAATCATTTGGTTCAAGGCTTATGGTTTGGGTCTCAGAGTAATAGCCATAGCCGGTTTGCCAGTCCCAGAAATTCCAATATTGATAACGCATCGAGTGCTCGCCAATGACCGGCGGTGTTGACCGAAGCGAAAGCGTCGCGCCGGTTCCTATCACACTTCCTTTCCACCAGTCATTTTGTGGTGGGTCCTGCGCCGTGTCGTCATCAAAATTGTCTATGATGAGGTAATCTGCCACCTTAAACCTCCAGATGTTGCCCGTCCACCTGTCGTTATTAGGGTCGTTGACTTCATCAATACGCCAGTAGTAAGTGACGGTCAAATCAAGAGAGGGGAGCTCATAGGTGTTAAGCTCCTGTTTGCCCTTGTAGACGTCAGGCCAATAGTTCGCGTCGTTGTTGGCATCCGTGACCTCCTGCTTATTTGTGCCGAAGTATACCTCGTGGGAAGATGCATAATTTCCCGGCCACCAGGCAAGGTCAGAAGTCGGGGGGGCATCAGGCTGACCGTCATACGGGCTGGGGTTCCAGGCGAGTTCAACCTCACCGCCTCTAAACATCTCCAGTATCTCGTCATGAGATTTGGCATAATCATATATCCTCAGGTCGTCCATCTTGCCCACGTAGTCGGCACTGCGGCCTATCTTGGCGCCAAATCTGAACCGCTTATCCGCGATATTTGCCAGGGTTGGCTTGGTACCGGACTTGGACCTTGCCGAGTCACCGTCGAAGTATATATGCATTATATCTTCGCTCTCATCCTTGACGAAGGCGAAGTGGTGCCAGTCGCCTTCCCATCCCTTTGCTGGGGCAGTGTCCCAAACGAGCATATCATTGGTGTCGTTGCCCGCGCGCCAAACCACATCGTCAGTTGTTTCCTGAGGGACTATCACTTCTATGAAGTAGTCGCCGGCACCCGCATTTATGACCCAGTTGTCACCGTCGTCGCGGTAGCCGTCGAGCCACACGGAAATTGTGATTTCGTCACCGATGTCGCTGAGGATGTGCGTCGCGAGGTCGAAGCCTATGTTATCATTAAACTTCAGGCATCCATCGAAGTGTCCACCAGAGTCCCAGCCTCCGCTGACGCTGCCGTCGTAGCCGTGAAGCCCGTGGCCTGAGTTATCGAGGACCCAGCTGCCTGCAGTTTGGTCGAACGGGTACCACAGCAGAAGATTGGGGTCAAGAAGCTCATACTCGGTTGTGAACTGCCAGACCACGCCCGGGTAAACGTCGCTGCCATTGACCTCATCGATTCGCCAGTAATAAAAGATGCCGTAATCAAGCTCGTCGAGTCTGACGATATCGTAACTGTTAGTATCGATGCGGCCCATGTCCACGCTGGGGTCATTGCCGTCCCTTACGTTTATATAACTGGAGCCGAAGTAGACATCGTGGTCAGTTGCGCCGGCCCAGGGCGTCCAGCTAAGGGTCAGATTCGGGTCATTGACGTCATTGGGTTCTATGTCTCCCTCGCCGTCTTCCGGACTGGGCTCGATTGCCCGCGGATACAGAAACTGGGTTGGGTCAAGCGCCACATCGAGTATCCGCAGCTCGTCAATTCTGCCGTTGAAGAAATCATCATATTTACCGTCCGAGTCTATCTCACAACCGATGGTGACAGTATTGGTATCATCGGGAGGATTAGTGTCGTGCTCGGTCGCATCTGCGACCAGCTCACCGTTGAAATACAGCTTCCGGTTGTCTGTGGGCAGACTCTGGTCGAAAACCGCTGCAACATGGAGCCACTCGTCGACTCTATCTGTCAGAACACCATCGTCTAGGTCATCGTCATTATGATACCAGCGGAGGTCATCATCGTCACCGAGGTCACTTATGACAAACGCCCAGGAGCCTTGACCTTTGCGAATCATTGCCATATCCTCGCTCTCGTAATCGCCGCTGTTGATGTATATCCACATCTCAATGGTGTATTGGTAGGTGTCAAGTCGCAGGATATCGTCAGGGCCGGTATCAAGTCTGTACAAACCGGCTCTGGGCTCAAATTCGGCCGACTTACCGCTGGGGTTAGAGATACCGCCCGCGCCGTACTTCACGTAGCCGTTAGGGTCGCCGGGAGTAGGCCAGTTCGGGTCAACGTACTTTAGAAACTCAACGTTACCGGTAGAGTCGGGGATTGGCGTTGGATAGGCAAAGTGAGAACCTAAACTGCCATTATCGAACTTGTACCACAGCAGGAGCCCTGTACGCGTTCTGAAGCTCCAGACGTCGCCTGTGATTGTCGTATCGCCTACTTCGTCGACCCGCCAGTAATACCATGTGAATGGCTCAAGCGGTCCCGGGTCCCAGGGCGAGCTTTGGGCGCCTTTTGAGGTGCCCCCGCCGCCGCTATCTACGTCCGCCCAATTAGTTCCGAAGTAAAGATTCTCAGTATCCGCAAGGCATGAAGACGACCAGATAAGGTTGGAATCTACGGGCGCACCTCTGAGGTCGTCGCTCGGACTGGGGTCAAAAGCATTTCCATCTTCAGTCGTAAAGTACCAGACGTAGCCAGGCCAAATATTGCCGTCATTGACCTCATCAATCCGCCAGTAGTAAGTGGTGTTGAGTTCAGGATTAAGAAGC
The DNA here is from genome assembly GCA_964582985.1 of uncultured Pirellulales bacterium. Taxonomy (GTDB): domain Bacteria; phylum Planctomycetota; class Phycisphaerae; order Sedimentisphaerales; family Anaerobacaceae; genus CAZQYB01. The sequence continues at coordinate 23,496 of CAZOUM010000030.1, forward strand.
GGGTCGCCATCTTCAGGATACTCGTTGCTGTCCTGGCGGCCGTAATACACGCCGCAAGGTTCCGCAACAATAGCATTTTTCACATCGTTATAATCGGTGCCGAGGTACACATCGTGGCCGTTGACATCTGCGGCATCAGTTCCGGGCGTCCAGCTAAGCTGCACACCCTCCGGGCATATATTGCTGGCACGATTGGTGGGCCTGGGATTGGAAGCCAATTTGGCAAAGCCCGGGTGAAGGAACTCGGCCACGCCAAGTGCCGTGTCGGAGATTCGGACTTCATCAATCCTACCACAGAACATCTGCCCGGTGTTCGAAGGTTCGTTGGGGTCAGCCATACAATCGCGGTCCTGACAGCCAATGCCCAAAGCTTTACAAGAATCACCGATAGAAGCGGTGAACGGCACCTCGGAAACACCTGTACCAGGAACGTAACCCTGGTCGGAGCGCGAGCCTAATTCCTGCGACTGCTGTCCATTTACGTAGAACTTCATATTGTTGCCATCCCAGACCAGCGCGACGTGGTACCATTCGCACGGGTCGTACGGGAAGTCATGGCACAAAGACTCATGGTCACCGGTATCCGGTTCGCCTCCAGGGCCCACAAATCTGATGCCGAAAACACCCTTGCCACTGTAGGAGTGAGCGGCAGGTCTTGTATCAATGTAATACATACCTCCGTCACCCGGACTGTTGTTCTTCCTGAGAATTATGTTCTGGCGCGTCATATACGGGTAGACAAAACACTCTATGGTCAGTTGAGAGAGCGTACTCAAGTCCACGTTACAATCTATGCCGGTGTCCAGCACCGCCAGACCGTAGCCGGCATTATTAGTGGTCGGGTCATTCTGAAAATCGGCGGATGTTCCCCCTGTATTGTACCAGGGATTGCTTGGGCCGTAGAACAATCCATCAGCCTGGCCCACACCAGACTCGTTAATGAACGCGTACGCGTTGGCATCTGAGACTGTGTCAATATCCACAACAATATTCGCGTCAGGCGTTCCATCCATAGTCCAGTGGAATAGGGTAGCGGCCCGAACGGAGCCAACCATACCAACCGCCATGACAAAACAAACCAGCAGAATCAGTCTTCTACACATGACATTTCTCCTTAAAAAAATTAACCATAATTACATATTTCGTGCCTGTTCAAAACAACCTTTAACATTCTAATTCTATTATAAGTTAGACGGATTAGGCCTATTATCAGGGTATTCCTGATTTTGGGAGTAAAAATATGTGGCCAGGTGCACGCTCCGCGCGTTCAACGCACAAGCGAGGGTATGGAATGAATAGTAGAATAACGCGCTTTTTAAGCACACGGCCCTCACCCCTGCGGGCATATCCCTGTCACTCCAATTTAAGGGCGCCCGATTTTGCCCTAAAAAGCGGCAAAAATCGCACTTACCGCCCAGACAAATCACTAAAACTCAACTACACCCAATATATACCAGATTCAGCAACGCCCGTCAAGCAAAAAACCGAATTATCGGATGTTACGCATTTTCGGCAAGACTCTTCAAAATACACTCAACGCCGGCCAAAAAACGCCGTGCCCTTGTCCACTTGCGCCCTTCTGCTCCCTACCCTTGCTGAAAGTCCGGCTTCAGACAGACCCCGCAATTTATTTCTCCGGTTTGCTTTAGTCCGGCTTCAAACGGACCGCAATTTGGTCTGGGTTGTTTGCCCCGCACTTATTGGGCATCTGCCGCCGTGTCCCGCCCCAAGTAGCAAACTGGCGTAACTTGGTGCGGGATAAATTAGTGCGGGGTCACTAATCAACCCCTGAGGGGTTAACCACTCACCCCTCTGCGAGTATCCAGCATCCAGCATCCAGCATCGAGCATCGAGCATCCAGCATCGAGTATCCAGCATCGAGCATCCAGAATCGAGAATCGAGTATCCAGCATCGAGCATCCAGCATCGAGCATCCAGCATCGAGCATCCAGAATCGAGAATCGAGTATCCAGCATCGAGCATCCAGCATCGAGCATCCAGCATCGAGCATCCAGTATCGAGAATCGAGTATCCAGCATCGAGCATCCAGAATCGAGAATCGAGTATCCAGAATCGAGCATCGAGCATCCAGTATCGAGCATCCAGCATCGAGATACGCTTCACGATTCACGAGATACACGCCGGGGGCAGCAAAAACCCCCTATATTCCCTAAGCTAACAAAATGTTAATTTCAAAAAGGGCTAAATTTCTTCCAACTTCTGCCAAAAAAGCAGCATTTTTGCAAATTTCCTGGCACTTTTTACGCATTTTTGCCAATTTTTGACCAATTTTTTCTTGCCTATTTTGCCCAAGCTCTGCAAACTAACTCCCCCACCCCCATTTTTCGCTCAAAAACAGCGATTGCCCCTAAAATCACACCTCAAAAACCCCCAATTTCCCCAATTTTCGATAATTTCAATTAATAATTCTTGCCGGCAGCCGCTGCAAAAGCTCCATCGGCACGCCCTTGATTCTGGCATAGTCAGACTTTCTCCCGTTCTCCCAACCCCAGCCAAGAGCATCCCGCTGCGTTAATAAGGGCGAGAAAAAATGGTTTCTTGCCAAGAAAAGCCCATTCAGATAGGAGCTTAGCCTTTTGATTTGCGGTTTTTCAGCTATCAGGCGGATTTGTTGCCTCCGATTCGGGCCAAAAATTATACAAATTCGGGTAAAAAATTATTGCCCTTTGCAACTTTGACGATTAGTATAATAAGTTTGGTTGTAAAGATTAACGGCTGCCAAAGCTAAACTGAAGGTGCTGAAAATGCTTTTGACAGGATTAGCGAACCGTGCAGAGTAGGCCATTACAACATCTGTACGGCCGAGTTTTTACGCAAATGGTAGCTTGGGAGACGCTGGTTCCGCTTCGGCGACGTCAGACGAACGAGGTTTTGACCGGGGTCCCGTTTTGCGGCTTATTGCAATTGGGCCCCACTGGCGGGAGGTTGCTGATGTGATGTAAAGGAGCGTATGACCTCTGTTTTGTCTGGGCTGTTGAAGTGGAAACTTAAAGATAGTTTCCACTTTTTTTTGCCCTGCGGCAGCGTTTGACGCAGATAGGAAGAGAAAGGACTATGAGTCAGGAATTAGTGAGAATTGTAGACAACATTGCACGAGACAAGAATATCGACAGGGAGTCTATATTTGTCGACCTGGAAGAAGCTATGGTCTCAGCGGCCAGAAAACATTTCGGTGAGCTCGACAGCGATATAGTGGTAAATATCGACCGCACAACGGGCATAGTCACTGCCTTTAAGGACAACGTGCAAATTGATATAAAACAGCTCGGCCGAATCCCCGCGCAGACAGCCAAGCAGGTAATGATCCAGAAAATAAGAGCGGATGAAAGGGACAGCATTTACGCTGAGTTTGTCCAGCGAAGAGGTGAACTTGTAAGCGGCTTGGTTGTGCGATACGAAAGTGGAACGCTGATTATTGATTTGAACCATCGTGCCGAAGCTTTTCTGCCGAAGAATGAGCAGATAGCGGGCCAGACACATCGGCTGGGCGAAAGAATTCGATGTATGGTTATTGATGTGAAGGAGGTCGCCAATCAGGTCAAGATTTTCCTGTCCCGCACACATCCTGATTTTATTCGCAGGCTTTTCGATATGGAGGTGCCCGAGATTGCTGAAAAAATTATTGAAATACGGGCTCTGGCACGAGAGGCTGGCTACCGTACCAAGGTTGCGGTTGCCTCCCATGATGACAAAGTTGACCCCGTTGGCGCCTGTGTGGGTGTGCGAGGCAGCAGGATAAAGAACATAGTTGATGAGCTTGGTGGTGAGAAAATAGATATTGTGCGCTGGAACGATTCGTCGCAGGTTCTCATAGCGAATGCATTGATGCCTGCGAAGGCAAGCGAAATTGCCTTATGCTTTGAGCTGGGAAGGGCGGTTGTGGTAGTTGGTGAAGACCAACTAAGCCTTGCTATCGGCAAGCACGGCCAGAATGTTCGGCTGGCCGCAAGGCTTACAGGGTGGGACATCGATATACTGACGCCGAATGAATACAACCAGGGCATTGAACAATTGACGAAATGCGCCAAAAGCGTAGAGGCCGCTGATGATACGGTGGTTGATAAGTTGATTGCGTTGGGCGTTATATCCATTTTGGATTTGGAGGATGTAGGGACTGAACCGCTGATTAAAGAACTGAATATTGATGCGGCCGTTGCCGAGGAATTGGTTGCAGCAGCAGCAGAGGAGACAAAACGTTTGGCTGCTGAGTCAAAAAGCCAGGCTGAAAGCCTCCTGGAACAGCAGCAGCAAGCAGAAGCACCTGATAACGAACAGATGAAGCTGGAGTGATATCTGAGTTTTTGAATGATGCTGGAATTTTGAATTTCGGTATTCGGGTTCATATAAGATACAAGAATGGCTACTACAAGGATTTATATTTTAGCTAAGGAGCTTGGGGTAAAGAGCGCTTCTATTGTCAAGAAGTGTCAGGATGAAGGTCTTGATGTTAAGAACCATATGTCGGTGATATCTGCCGGTTTGGCGGCGACTATTCGCGAATGGTTTAGCGAAGGCGAAAACATCATGACGGTTGAGACGGCCAAGAAGGTGGATTTGAAGAAGGTGCGGGTCAAGAAAAAGGCCAAACGAAAGGCACCGAAAAAGAAGGCGAAGGCAAAGAGAACAACAAAAAAGAAAGCAAAACCGACCGAGCTGACTGCCGAGGCCGTTGAGGCGGTCGCGGAAAAGCCAGAACCAACTGTAGAAGAGGTCCCTGAAGAAACTAAAGAAGAAGTTACTGCACCGCCGGAACCGGAGCCGGTATTGCCTGCTGGGCCTATTCTGGAAAAACCGGAGCCGGCAAAACTGAGCGGGCCACAGGTTATACGAGTGGAAGCGCCGGAGCCGACACGCCCTGCCGCGCCGAAGTCGAGAAAGAGATACGATGCGGCTATTACTGAGCCGTTGATGTATAACGAGGCCGAAGATGATGGGCCGGCTTTCGTTGCGACCAAGGACAAGAAGCGCGGTGTAAAGCGATTTGGAGAAAGAACTCACGGGCGGCGGCGAGAACAGCATAGTCCAGAGACTCCGAGAAAAGTTAAGTACGGCACGTGGCGACAGACAGATATCGAAGAAAGACAGGCCCGTCTTGAAGCGGCGAGTGGTGAGAGCCTGCGACTGAGGCCGGTGCGAAAGATTGCCGTCCAAGTAGGCCGGGGAGTTGCCCCTCTGGTCAGGCCGAAGAAAGCCGTTGTAAGCGGGTCAATCGCGGTAAAGGATTTGTCGGCGGCACTGGCGGTTAAAACGGCGGATATTATTACCAAGTTGATGCAACAGGGGATGATGGCGACGGCCAATCAGATTATAAGTTCCGAGGCTGCGGAACTTGTAGCTTTGGAATTCGGCGCCGAATTAGTGGTGGAACGCAAGGCCGGGCTTGAGGAACAGATACAGGCCGAATTTGAGGAACGCCAGAGAAAGAATCTTAAGAAGCGCTCTGTTGTAGCCACAATGCTTGGGCATGTTGACCATGGCAAGACCAGCTTGTTGGATAAGATTCGGTCATCTCAGACAGCAGCAGGGGAAGCCGGCGGTATCACTCAGCACATCGGTGCGTATCAAGTTGGCCGGGGCGACCATAAGGTGACATTCCTGGATACCCCCGGACATGAGGCTTTTACAGCTATGCGTGCCAGGGGCGCTAATATGACGGACGTCGCGGTCCTGGTGGTTGCCGCTGATGACGGCGTGATGCCCCAGACCATCGAGGCAATAGCACACAGCAAGGCAGCGAACATTCCGGTTATTGTGGCGTTGAACAAGATAGATTTACCGGGTTGCGACATAAATCGCATCTACTCGCAGTTGGCTGAGCAGGAGCTGACGCCGACCGAATGGGGCGGGGAGACCGAGGTCGTTAAAACCAGCGCAGTTACCGGTGAGGGTATAAACGATTTGCTTGAACATCTTGATTATGTAGCTGAGCTGCTTGAGCTAAAAGCTGATGACACGATACCAGCGACCGGATGGGTAGTTGAAGCAAAGATGTCGGCAAAGCGAGGTCCGGCGGCAACGCTGTTAATCAAAGAAGGCAAACTAAGCAAAGGGGACGTAGTACTGGCCGGCGGCGCTTATGGGAGAGTTAAGACTTTGAAAAACAGCTACGGAAAAACCATAAAGACCGCGACAAGCTCGATGCCTGTGGAGATAACAGGTCTGAGCGATGTTCCTCAGGCAGGCGACAGGTTTTACTGCCTCGATGATATCAACAGGGCCAAGGCTGCCGCTGAGGAAAACCAAATACGTTCAAGAGAAAGTTCACTGGCAGAACGGACCCAGGTTACGCTGGACAATTTGTTCAGCCAGATAGAAGCCGGTAATGTCAAAGAATTGAACCTTATCATCAGGGCCGACGTACAGGGTTCGGTGGATGTTTTGACGAAGTATTTGTCTGAGTTGAGTACCGAGGAAGTGAAGGTCAGGATTCTGCACGCAGCACCGGGTGGAATTACCGAGGGCGACGTTGTGCTTGCTGAGGCATCGAATGCTATCGTTATCGGCTTTAATGTTGTTAGTGATGAACGCGCAGCAAAGATTGCGGAAGCCAAAGGTGTTGACGTAAGACTCTACGACGTCATCTACCGGATAACAGAGGACTTACAGAAGTCTATGGTCGGTCTGCTTGAGCCGGAGGAGATAGAGAAGTCGCTTGGCAGAGCAGTAGTAAGAACAACGTTCAGGATTTCAAGAATTGGTACGATAGCCGGCTGCTACGTTAGCGACGGTGTGGCGACTAAAAACGCGAAGGTGCGTTTGATACGCGATAATGTTGTGACCAGGGGTGAACTGAGCATAGAATCTTTGAAACGTTTCAAGGATGATGTTCGCGATGTCAAAGCCGGGCTGGAGTGCGGCATTAAGTTAGCGAAATTCGACGATGTTAAGTCCGACGACGTTTTGCACTTTTACGAAATAGTGAAGGTGGCCAGGACCCTCTAAATTGACAATTGATGATTGCATATTGACTATTGAAAGAGAAATCAGAATTCAAACGCGGTAGTCAATAAGAAATAGTAAACGGTCAAATGCCGACGAGAAGGCAGGAAAAAGTAGCTCGTGCAGTAAAAGAAGCGGTCAGTGACGCTATTGCCAACCATCTCAATGACCCTCGTATTGAAGGATTCGTGAGTGTTACGAGAGTTGATATGGCTGCTGATTTGCGTAGTGCCGAGGTGTATCTTAGTCTTTTCGGCAAAGACGAAGCAGCGCAGAAGAAGACTTTTGCGGCGATAACACACGCAAGGTCCAGAATACAATCGCTGCTGGGTCGCAGGCTGCATAGTAAGTTTTGCCCTGTTTTGCGTTTTCACAGGGACGAGGGATTCAAGAAGACGCTGGAAACCATGAAATTGATAGACCAGGCGGCAAGTGAGTTAAAAGAGAAGGATTCGGTTGAGCAAGAGCAGGATTGAGCTCTTGTTGTCCGGCAGCTATTGGGTTCAAGATATTACGCCGAACCGAGGATAAAGCAGAGGCCTTTATGAAAAACAGCAAAGAGTATTCTCGAAAAGTACAAAAGTTATACCGCTCATTGAAGCGCAAGTATGGAAGAGTTCAAGATGTAACATACGATGAGCCGGTGGAGGCCTTAGTTTGCGCTATTGTCAGCGAGAACATAACTGAGAAGGCGGCTCGATCGGCGATGAGGCGATTTGCCGATTATTTTATTGATTTGAATGATTTGCGCGTTTCGCGAGCAGATGAAATCGTCGAAGTGTTAGGGTCGGATACACCCGTTACAAGGGACATAGCTTTAACACTGAGCGGGGCCTTGAGCGCTGTATTCGATAAATATAATACGATTAGCTTAAAGGCGATGAAGAGGATTAGCAAACGGCCTGCCAAGCAGGCCCTTGAGAAGATGAACGGCGTGAGCCCTTTTGTGCTGAATTATTGTATGGTGACGTCGCTGGAGGGTCATGCCATACCGCTTACAAGAAAGATGATGGATTATCTAAGGAGCGAGGAGCTGGTTCACCCGGGAGCTGATGAGGAGGAGATAGAGGGTTTTTTGGCCAGGCAGATTTCGGCAGAAAGCGGATACGAGTTTTATGTTCTGTTGCGGCGCGAGAGCGAATCCTATAAACCCAAGAGGAAAACTGCTCGTATAGCGAAAACGAAGGCTACGCCCAAAAGCGAAAAGAAGAAGAAAGCGACCCGTACGAGGACACGCAAGAAGTAAAAAGAAAGGAAAGATGTTTTAGGATGTCAAAGGACATATCAAAGAAAGAGGTACTGAAGTTAGGCCTTCCTGCCGGCAGTTTACAAGATGCGACGATTGAGCTTTTCGGCCAAGCGGGGTTTCACATTTTGGATTCGGGGAGGAGTTATTCACCGCGTATAGATGATGAGCAGATTCAGCCAATTATGTTGCGTGCACAGGAGATGAGCAGATACGTCGCCGACGGCGTTCTCGATGCCGGTATCACCGGATATGACTGGATAACGGAGAGCGGCTCGGACGTGGTTGAGGTTGCCGAACTCGTCTACAGCAAGACTACGAGCGAACCGACCAGGTGGGTGTTGGCGGTGCCCGATGAGTCGAAAGTGACCAAGCCGAAGGACCTGCAGGGGGGTGTAGTCGCAACCGAACTGGTTAATGTCACGAAGAAGTATTTTTCAGACAAAAACATTGATGTGAAAGTCGAATTCAGCTGGGGTGCCACCGAGGTAAAGGGTCGGCTGGTGGATGCGATAGTGGAGCTTACCGAGACGGGGTCAACCTTGCGGGCAAATAATCTGCGAATGATAGACACAGTGATAGTCTCTACGACAAGGTTCATAGCAAATAAGCAGGCCTGGCAGGACAAATTCAAACGGGCCAAGATAGAAAGTATTTCCATTTTGCTTAATGCAGCGATTGACGCCCGCAGCAGGGTCGGTTTGAAGATGAACGTAAAAAAGAGCGAGTTGGAGTCGATATTGAAAATCTTACCTGCTGAGAGGAGCCCGACTATTTCGAGTTTAGCTGATTCCGATTATGTTGCGATTGAGGTGATTATCGAAGATAAGATTGAGCGGTCTTTGGTTCCGGCTTTGAAGCGCGCCGGGGCGTCAGGAATAATCACTTATCCTCTCAATAAAGTCATCCACTAATTGAGCGTTTCGTATTTTGTGTTTTTGTTCGCGAAATATTAGTCGGCAGTACCACTCGTATTAAGCTCCTTGAATTCGAAGAAGAAGCCGTCGGGCCTGCTGAGGCCATAAGAAGCGAACAAGCCAAAATACTTGCGGACGGTGTCGAATTCGGGCAGAAGACTGAAATTAAATAGTTCGGCGGCCTCCATGGGACCGAACCCGACCGAAGATGAGTTGGCGCCGCCCTGGAAGTTCGGGCCCCATAGTGTGGTTGTTTTGCCTTCCTTCGCCAATTTCCAGAGCAGTTCGGCCGAGGCTGCGATGTCTCCCAGGCGTGCCAGCCCTACAACCGAAGGGATGGTGGATTTGGCGGTGGTAAACCACTTTGCTGAACCCATTGAAGTATCGTCGGTACTGCTTAATCCGCGAATGGCGCGTTCAATAGTTGATTCGGCCCCGAAGAGCAAGTGAGTGTCAGTGATGGTAAATGCAAAAGTAGGCCCTTGCGGAGCAGTTGGTGCGGTTGGCGGTTGCATAGGCGTTCTTCCCATGGGGAAAAATGGCAAGCCCGGCATACTGATTAGATAAATCGTGTGGCCCAGAAGCTCGCGCCTGGCGTCGGGGTTGTTCGGGGCTATCAGCTTACTGTGAAGAAGTGAGAGGGATTTTTCCAGGGCTTTGGCATTATTTACCGCGAGGGCAATGAACGTTTCCGTCGGATTCGAATCGGTGGAAAACGGTTTATTGATACTCTGGGCGAAAACGATTTGTGAGCCTAAGTGGTCTACGATGTCACGCTTTAGCTGCACTGCGGGTTCGCCTTCGGGACTGGCGGGAAGCAGCGGCATATACAATACCGCGGCAAACTGAGGTGAGAAACTCATGAGGATATTGCCGAGTTCACTATATGCTTTCTTGATGTTGAGATTTAGGAATGTCGCTGAGCAGGCTGATGCGGGGATAAATCGTGGTGGTCTTACGGCGGCGGATTCGAGAGCAAGCATTTTGCAAACACCTTTTTTTGTGCCGTTAATTTTCAAGAGTGCTTTACCCTGACAAGAGCTGCCGGGACTTCTGGCCAGGCCCATTGAGCAGCCGAGAGACGCAACATTATCAAAGCCCAGATTGGTCATTGTTGTTTTTGCTTTGCCGGTGGTGTCTTCGGAAACTGCCATTTTGATGAGCTGTTTCATATTAAGATAGAAATCAATGTCGTGATAAGGACCGATGGCTTTCGTGGTGGCGGTGTAGTCGCTGTCACCGGCCAAAGTCGGGCTGGTGGCGCCTTTGGCATGTGCGACAACAAATTTGAGAAGTTCGATATTTGTCGAGGCTATGAAGCAGTCATCAATAAAGCAGTGATTAAAGGGGGTCCCGTCTTCGTCAACTGTTATGCCGATAGTGACGCCGCGGTAGTCTTCGTTTTTCTTTTGGTGTCCGCCAAGCTCGGTATTTTTTTTGAGCATTGTTTTTACAGCTTCTTTGATTTTGTCGATTTTTGGGCCCCACTGGGTTATCATGACAAGCGGCGGCACATTGGCGTCTTTGGTTTGTTCGTTGACCACTAAAGCAACGGCCGCTCTGCCTTCAGGCAACAGCTTAGTATTGAAAAGCGTCCTGAAGATGTCATTTTCGTCAAGTTTCTGTACTTTCTCGCGCAACTTTGTTTCTGCATTTTCAACAAAGGCGCGCATTGCCGGGTCTTTGTAAAGTTTGTAAGGGCTGGTTTTTTCAAACTGAGTTTTGAGTTGGGCGAAATTGGCGACGTCCACCAGGAAAACCGTTTCGGGCGGGACAAGTTTGGCAGTTTTTGGCAATGTCCCGGCAGAGGCACAAGCTGATGCAAATACGGTAGAGACGATGACTGCAAGAGATATTCTTTTCGGAGCGTGTTTCATTTTTGAGGCCTTTCGGTTTTTTTGGTTTTTGATATTCGGTCGTCAGCGTTTAGTTATTTGTCGTTTACTTCGCTGACGACTATTTAGTTTTTTCCAGGGATTTCGGCTTGGCCTTAATGCGTCTCCGATTCGGCTGGAGGTATCTGAAACCGCTGTTCGGGTTGTCCTTATCGTATGCGAAGGCGTCGCGGTTTTCTATGAAATGCTTTAGGTAGTCCACTGGTATGGCGAAGCCGAGTCCGCCGAAGAATATATATCCCATATTTGTGACGCCGATGACCTCGCCGGCCAGATTGAACAAAGGTCCGCCCGAGTTGCCGGGATTTAAATCGGCGTTGGTCTGGATGTAAACGAGCCCTTCAAAAGCCCTGTTTCTTGTGCTGATGACGCCGTCGGTGACGGTTCGCTCCAGGCCGAGTGGGTTGCCGATAGCAAAGACCTCTTCGCCTACTTTGATGTGGTCGATATCGCCGAGGTAAGCAAATTTAACTTTTGTGTCGCCGAGGTCTTCGATTTTCAATAATGCCAGGTCAACAAAGGGGTTGATAGCTTCGATTTTGACTTTTTTGTGTTTCTCTTTTTCGAAGCCGTTCTTTGCTTTTCGAAAGACAGTGACTTCAATCTTTGTTTCCCTTTCTATCACGTGATGATTTGTTATCAGGTACCCTTCTTCATTGATAAAGAAGCCTGAGCCCATCCCTGCGGGGCTGGAGACTTTTACGACCGCTTCGGAAACCGCCTTTACGCCTCTTTCGATAGTCGTTTTTTTCAGGTTAGCGGTTCTGTATAACTGACCGGCGGGTCGCTCTGACTCGCCGGCTTCCAAATCATTGGCGTCCAGGCTGTTAGCGCCGACGTCCTGGGCCTCAAGCGTTTTGGTATATTCGTATTCGAGTATCTTTTCTTTTGGAATCGTGATAACAGTTACGCCGATATCGACATAAATAACCGTTTCCTTTTCGGCGAGGATATCGCCGGTTAATCGCTGGCCTTCTTTTAGAACAATCCTATCGGCCAAGCAAATCCCGGCAATACGCAAAACAAGCAGAAAACTTATAACAGCAACACCACGGAATTTCATAAGTGACTCCGAGTTCAACAACTATATATTTGCCGGTGTTCTTGCCGGGAGCATTTAGTGAGAAAATACTTTATGCTCTTAGCGGAATCCATTGTAAGGGTTATCCGTTTTTAATGCAAATAGAAAATGCGCAGGCTGAGCAACAATCAGGCGGGGTCTTTTGAGTAATAAGATTTGGCAAAATAGATGAAAAGGACCGGCGGTATTTGGACTGCCAGTCCTAATTTGACCTTCTAATCTGATTTGCTTATTGTGTGTGAATTTCGATGCAGCCCGCCATTGGCGGGTCAAACAGCGCAAAAGCTCTGAAATTAACCACAGAATCCTGGTCAAGGTCCGCTCCGCCAAAACCGCAAAGTCTAAAAAAGTCCACATATCAGTCCCACCAACCCCAATCAATTATCTCGACGGTATCGCTTCCATAGAAGTATTGGCCTGACTCTAACTT
>CAZOUM010000031.1:0-35824 GCA_964582985.1 uncultured Pirellulales bacterium
ACCAAAGAAGGAAAGTGAACTTCGGCAATTCAGGAATCCCTGCATTTTTCTACGGCCCTTCATTAACTACTACGTTGCCCGGCAGACTTTGATTATTTTTTGCCATAGGGATTTAACCTGATTCTTGCATAGGAAAAATCCTGATAGGCTCGGTCCTTGGACCCAAGGTCCTTACTTGTCGACCGGCTATTAAATTCGTGAATCGGCAGTTGAGGCGCAGAAGAATGGCCCCGACAGGAGGAGGCCGGGGCCATCGTGCTATATATACAATCCTCACTTCTGTTGCGTGAGACTACTCGTGAGGATTTTGAGGCTTCCTCGGCGAGCTAATCCCTCAGCAAACGACCTTTTCACCACCATCACCACCACCGAAGCCAGGAATTGATGTTCGCCAATTCTGCGAATCCGTTCTTCTTCTATGGCCCTTCTTAACCACTACTCTATTATACCAGATTTTGGTCAGTTCGAGCATCGAGGTTTTACCTGATTTTCTATGGCGAAAATCCTGATAGGACGCATCGGCGAGGCCCAGGACCGCCTTAGCGGCGGTGAAATACGCTTCGCACGGCTTTGTCGAGACTGGTGGTGTAAGCGATACAAATCGAAAATGTTACAGCCCAGTGAAGTCTGAACCAGAATTGGCAGCAGATGACTATGATAAGAACAGCAATCAAGCCTAAGATAATTTGTCGCCGTGTTGCATTTCGGTCGCTAATGCGGTTTATACCGATAAGCCGCATTCTGAACATCAAGAGTAGAAGTCCTCCGTAAATAATATTCCAGATTGGAAACAGGATAAGCCAGCCCGTTGCAGTCTTGAGCATATGTCTGCCTGCGTATATGCCGGTGCCGGCACTGACAAAAACAGCGAACAGCAGCATTGCAGCCTTTTCTCCGACATGCTTCTCTCTGGTACTGAACGCATGGAAAATAGAAAAAGGAATCCCGGCCAGAAAGAACACAGCAAACACAACAATACGTAAATCGAAATCGCGGGATATGAGTTTGTAGAGGTCTGTTCGCATACTCTTGCTTATGAGCAACAGCAGGATAAAAGTGACGCTCATCGAAAACAGCGTCACCTCATCATAATGCGGCCTAAGCAGGCCCCGTCTCTTTCCTTCGGCACGATGCCTGGAATCGCACCGAGGTTTTGCCCCCAGCACCTCTCTGACAATCTCAGCATCAGATTTATCCGCCAAACTCGGGACAATCACCGGGCTCTTGCATTTTGGGCACTTTCCTTTTTTGCCGGCGGATTTGTTGGGGGTACGTATCTTCTTTCCGCACTTTTCGCACGTGAATCGAATCATAAACAAGAATTATATAGACTATTTCTGAGGAGTTACAGGGGCGTTAAGTAAAAAAAAAGCCCCCTGCATCAGCAGCGGGCTTCAATATCAGGCAACTAAAGGCACTCGGCCGGTCACGCACTTGCCGCCGCCTTCTGCTTTACGAACGCAGCAATCCCGACTCTCTTGATTTTCCGCAGGTTCTTCAAATATAAACGCCCCGTGTCCCCGTACTTCTCGAGAACCGCCAGCTTCTTGCACGTTGCAAAATCTTGGCACTCCCAGCACCCGGCAAAGCCCTTTTTCTTAGCGCACTTCCTAATTATACACCCCGCTCCCCCGCCGCCTTCTTTGCACGCCCCTTTACAGCGCATCTTCGCTATTAAACCCAGCAGTTCGTCGCATTTCTGGTAATGTTTGAACGCCTTATACTGCGGCAGTTTAGCCAGGCCGGAAGCGGCTTTGTCGAATTTATACCGCCGCAGCTCACTTCGCAAATCCTTCGCCAGATTGGCCGTCGAATGCGTATAACTCGGACACTCGCCGCAATACAGACCGCAGTACGCTACAAGCTCTGTTTTTTTGGCCATCGCAACACTCCTTACAAATAGCACCCCAATAACCTAACCACCCGCGCCCTTAAAGTCAACTCTTCACACCCACCTCACCCTCTCACCACAAAATCATGAAAATCTGAAAGCAAAACATTATCAGCATTACACTAATCTCCAGATAAACTCTTAAGGGAATTGTACACCCAATATGCCACGCAAGCGGAACAAAAACCAGCAATGCTGTCATAACAAAACTATCAAAAACCAAAAGTATTACAGTTGCAGGCAGTACTAAACCTTTAGAGATAGAGATTTCGCCTGCATGAAAACCCATCAACAACAATGTAACGACAACAGCAAACACAAAGCACCTTTTCAGGTGCTTGAATTTTGAGAATCCCAATTCATCTTTGCGAAAACCCCTTCCAATCCGCACGAATTCCAGCCATTTCCATATCATGAAAATCACGGCGCCGATTGGCCCTGCTATACTGGCCACTAACAGCAGTATTACTGTCAGCTCTTCGTTACCCAATAAATCACCCGGCACAATACTCAACGCGACCAGCCCAAGACAGACAACAATCGTGATTGCCAGAATCGTCGTATACCGCAGGCTCAAGTCTGCCACACATGAAAACCTGACTTCTCTCTCTCTTCCCAGGCCCATTCAATCCCCGCTGCTCTCACCACCTGCAAATCCGCCGTAGATGGCCACGCCGCTGATCAGTTGGAACGTCTCGTATCGGCTGCCCGCTGTGACGTTGCCTCCTTCATCCTGGTCGGGCTTGTAAGTACCCTCCGCCACCCAAATCTGATCCCCGCCTGACGGCGGCTTGTACAGCGCATCCTGCAGATACTTGTAAGCCGTCGCCCACGTCTGCCCATTCCCCCCCGGCGGCGCATTAGCATCAACGTAGATAACCCCTCCGGCAGCAATCGCAGGAGCCAACCCCAACAGAATTACCGCCATTACCAGGGACTTTGTCAGATTTGTTTTCTTAACCATTTCAACCTCCTTTCTCAGGCTAAACCTGCACACACCACAGATTTTCTGCGGCTCTTTCTTCTATGGGAGACGGGTGCGGCACAAGAGTGTGTTTCATCTACTCCTCACGTCCTTCTTATTACATTGATGACATTTTATACTATCCAGCCGGAAAACGCAAGGAAGTTATAGGACTTTCTTAAAAAAAAAGCTGCAAATCCCCACAAAATCGGGACTCACAATTATATTTGCTTGAGCGCTACGAATTGCGGCTTTGCTACCTCTCACCCATCAGCTCGGCGAGTTTAGGCTCTATAGCTTCGGCCCAGATTCTGTACCCCTTAGTCGTCAGGTGCAGATGGTCATACATAATCTCTTTGGAGATTGAGCCATCCGGCCCGATAAACTTCCCCCCAATATCGAGATAGTAAATCTTTTTCCCGTCAGCAATTCTTGAAATGAGTTTGTTGGTCTGAGCAACTTTATCACGCAGCAGACCAGGCTCCTTTTCACGTGGGAATATTGCCAGCAGCAGAATTTTCGTCTTCGGCAGCTTTGTTCGCAGCTTCTTACAGATAGCGATTACCCCATCGGCCGTCTCTCCAACCGTGTTACGGTTATTATGCAGGTTATTTGTGCCAATCATCACCACGGCAACTTTAGGCGAAATCCCCTCTATGTTGCCGTTGTCCAGCCGCCACAAAACGTGCTGAGTACGGTCGCCGCCGATACCAAGATTCACCGCGTTTCGATGGCTGTAATACTGCTTCCAAATCTGCTTACCACCACTTTCCCACCGGTGCGTGATTGAATCCCCGATAAATATCAAATCCACGTTGCCTTGCTTAACGCGCGCATTAAATTGTTGGTGGCGCTCCTGGTGTCCGTCACGCTTCGTTGGTGTAACAGCCGAATGAGTCTTGCCCTCGACCGCTTTAAATGCCAGTTCCTGCTGCGACTGACAACCGACCAGTATGGTTAACGCAAGCAACAGACTAAGATACAGGTTGAAAAGCTTTTGCTTCATTCTGTATTACTCTCCAATCTCTCACGCAGTAATTAGTTATCGATTTTACTTGTGCCGCCGTAGATAAATCGCATCCCGCCCACATTAGGGATGATAGCGATGGGGAACTTTGCAAACGGCCTGAACCCGCTCGGCCAATAAACAAACAAAGCTTTACCGACAAGAAAATCCCGCGGGACAATCCCCTCCCTGTACTCTTTGCCGTTATTTCCCCGCCCCGGCTTGTTCCACCACCTGCTGTCCAAACTGTTCGTGGTATTGTCGCCCAGTACGAAAAACTCATCTTTGTTGAGGGTAAACGGAGCCTCATCAGGATTGCCCTCTGTCGCCCTACCAAATTCGCCGGTTCGGAGGTCCTTTGCAGTGTAGTGAATATCCCTGAAAATCGCTAAATGCGACAGTGTTAGTTTGCCGGAGCCGAAAATTTTCACCTTCGGTTCAATATTTGTCTTTCTCTCCCCGGCGTTGTCCGGGCCCTCTTCCAAATCATAAGTTAGCTTTTCGCTGCCAAATTCAAAAACCAATCGGTGGTCAACGTTGGCGAATCTGACCAGAATTGGTTTGTTCATAGCCGGCAGCTTGACTGCCTTACGTTCCAATTCAATGGTTTCGTCTCCTTTGACGGCTTCGATGACCATCTCGCCGGCGGAATTAACCCAGGCTTTGTAGCGAGTCTCGTATTTGCTCATCTCTATGCCTATAAGTCCCTCCGCGTCAAGTCTGTTTGTATAAAACCGTACCATCAGGTCACTGCAGTATGGCATCGGCTTGTAGCGTTTAACGTCATCATAGGCGTAAGTGGCCTTGAAATCGTTGCCGATTTTAGTGTCGTAAATCATCGTATTAATTTGTTCAGCTCCGCTGTCCAGACGGAATGTGGTGGGGTTGGCTTCGTCAACTGTCCATTTTGACCCCGGAACGCTCTTAAAAGGCTGCTGCCAAAAGTGCCCGTTGAAGGAGCGCGCTTCGCTCGGCCGGACAGGCTGATAGTCGTTGTCATATACCGGCATCCAAAGCTCATTTTGCACTTTTTGTGGTTTTCTCCTGATTCGCCCGCTTATATAAATGTCACCATCAATTATTTCCATCGTCTCCCCCGGCAGGCCGACCAGTCGCTTAATGTAATTTATTGTCGGGTCCAGCGGGTCCTTGAACACTATTACGTCCCATCGCTTTGGTTCGAAGAACTGATAGATGCACTTGAGCACAAGTATCCTGTCGCCGTATGCTATAGGCATGGTTCCGCCGGTCTGCTGGTAATGTCCACAACTTGGACATCGGGTGTACATTGGTTTCAGAGACCCGCGCGGAATAGTGTCCTGAGGCACCCCAAAATTACCCAGGCCGTAGTTATATCTATATCCGCATTGCAGACAGCGCAAACGAAAATGCGCACCTTTCAGGGTGTCAGCCATACTGCCGGTCGGAATCCGAAACGCTTCAATCACAAACGCACGGACCAGAAACGCTAATATAAGGGCGGTTATCAGCCCTTCAAACGTATTTGCAATTTCCGCCGCTCTGCTTTTTCGAATGTCGTTCCTGGAACGAACTTCTTGTCTCTTACTTGAAGACATAAATGCTATCTCTATCGCACACAGCCTATGTATTTATTGTTTAAAAGCGGCCTAACCAAAAACACAAATTCATTCTTACGCTGCCATAACTACTATTCGCAGTCCGCACTGCAACTATTTTCCAAGTCGCCCAGGCCAACGTAAAAAAACAGATTATCCTGATAGGACCGCCTTTAGTCAATACCGCGTTATGTCTGGGCACCTGATTGCCAATAACCGTCAATGACAATACGGCCGCCAATGATGTAAATAAGCCTTGCGCAAGCGCCAGATAAAGGCCTAAATGGCAGCCAGAGCGTACTGCCGTGACCCATATCTCCCAAGACACCGCGGACGGAACATTTATTGGCAAAAGAACCGACAGAATGACCTCGCTTTTGCATAATCTTCTGTAAATAAAGGACTTAGGAATTATCGTATTAAAGAAAGAAGTTGTTTGCCCTACTTTTTGTCCCGCAGATTTCAGTGCCGCGCCGGTGCCTCGCGCCAAAAGTTACGCCAGCTTATGAGCCAAGAAGGATTGATTAGTCTTTTCTTGTCTATACAGTCTTCAAGGGCTCAAAAAAATTTATTTAAAAAAGGTTGTAGTGTAGAAGTCTTTGCTGTATAGTAAGTTGCGGCTTTTGGGCCTCCGTATTTTGCTGCCGGCTGCACGTGATTAGCAGCCCGGGTGCCGCAAAGTACATCGGCAACTGAGCCGAAAGCAGTTAGTCGTTGGCTTGTTGTTGTGCCAAGGTGTGTGATGAGTCGTTGGATAACTAAAGTGGCCGATTTGACCTGCTTAACAGCAGCTATTAGATATATGAAATCCAATGTCCTCCAATCGCTGTTTCTCTTAATAGTGAGGTAGCCTATGTCAACAATTACCAAGAAAGAGCTCATCAGTCGGATTGCGGAACGTACCCAGGCAAAGAGAATTTTGGTCAAGCGTATAACCCAGACGTTTCTCGACGAGATAATATCAGAATTGTGCAAGGACAATCGTTTGGAGTTCCGCGACTTTGGTGTCTTCGAAACCAGAACAAGAGCAGCCCGAATCGCTCAGAACCCCAAGACTCTCGAAAGAGTCGAAGTCCCCGCAAAGCGAACCGTCAAGTTCAAGATGGGCCGGCTGATGAGGCAGAATCTTTGTGCCCCTGCTTCGGAATCGGCTGAAGTCAAGTAAGTGATTTGCGAAAAGCTATGGCACCACAACGTAATGGAGGTGTTTTCCAGCCATTAGGTTTTTGGTGGTGCAGAGAAGTTTTTTGACAGAGTTGCAAAGGAGTATTTTACAATGTCGGAGGGAACAGTCAAGTGGTTCAACCAAAAAAAAGGCTATGGGTTTATTTCTGCCTCTGACGGGCGCGATGTTTTCGTCCACTACTCAAATATTTCAGGCGAAGGTTTCAAAACTCTTGTCGAAGGTGATGTGGTTAGTTTCGATATCGCCGACGGCGAAAAGGGTCCCAGGGCTGAGAACGTAGTTCATAAGTCGGCCTCCGCAAGCTGAAAAAATCGCTTGAGCTGTCTTGCTGTTGTAACCAGACTATTACCAAAAACTTTTTTTATCCCGAGCGCGAGAAAAGTCGTTCCCGCGTGTTTTGTTCCTCTCAGTCCCTAATTTCATCAGCGTCAGTCGTAAAACGAGGCGGCGTTTTTTCTGTTAAGTCTTCTCCCTTATACTGCCGTCTGGCCGCCGCCGGAACATACAGAACCGCGGTTCTCGCTGGGTTTGTTCGAGCACCTTTTCCCAAATATAAATTCTATGCTATGATTTTGTGCTTTTTACTTGCAACTTGTCGGACTTTTTGCTATTTAGAAAGTTAAGCTGTAATTGTCTTCGAAGAACCGACTTATTTATTTGGAATATGCTTGCTGCCAACCATAGAACCGCACTGGACTGTAATGTCCTTGTGCTGAACAAACATTATATGGCTATCCGCGTCGTCGGCGCCAAACGGGCATTTTCTTTGCTCTTTCGCCAGCTTGCCGAGGTCGTTTCGCTCGAGGAGGGCAGCTATGCCAACTACAATTTCGAGAGCTGGTGCGAGGCCAGCGAATTCAGGCGCCGCTTCGAGCCGGACGGCTACGATTGGGTTTCCACCGTCAATTTCTATATAGCCGTACCCCGGATTATCCGCCTGTTATTTTACGACCGCCTGCCGCGGAACGAGGTAAAATTCAACCGCCGAAACATCTTTGCTCGCGACAAAAACAGATGTCAGTATTGCGGCAAACGCCATCCAACCAGCGAATTATCCCTTGACCACATTATCCCAAGAAGTATGGGCGGAAAATCAGTTTGGGAGAATATCGTTTGTGCCTGTACAAAATGCAATGTTAAAAAAGGCGGCCGCACACCGTGGAAGGCAGGACTAACGCTTATCCAGAAACCTGTCAAGCCAAAACGCAATCCCCTCCTCCACATTCACTTAGGCCATCAACGCTACCGCAGTTGGAAGCAGTTCCTCGACCACGCTTACTGGTCGGTCGAGCTAAAATAGAACCGGTAAACCGGACCCGCGAGATTCACAGTCGCCGGTCATAATTGCCGAACTAATTGCAGCTGGCTCAGATTTTCTACGCTTACCTTGTAACCTGCAGGAACGTCAACCCGGAAACGCATTTCATCACCATTTTTCCACCACCTCAGGCAAACCTCACCGTCCTTCGTTGGTATTTTCCCCTGGCACCATTCAAGTCCAACATCGCTGAATCGAAGTTCGACAACTCTTCGCTGCCTATCAATCTCGTAAAGGCCAAGAATATCGCGGTATAAGCAATGTGCCACATGTGAGGCAAAACCATGATTGCAACTGCCATTAGTATTCGTATTTTCCCAGAGCGTTCCGGTTTTCTTCGCCATATAAAGAAAGTAATCTACCAACTCGCTCTTTAATTGTCGGCAAAGTCCGTAACGGCTAAGCAGCTCCAGCCGCAGGTAATTGCCCACAAACGAGTTGGCTTGATGCACTTCCGGATATGCTTTGGTATCAGCTCTATCAGGACCGAACTTCACGGATAGCACATCCCATAGTTCTTTGTGTGTCTCGGCAGTGGCAACATTAAAAAAGAAGGCAAAATACTGGCAGACTTCACTCCGATTGTTTGTTACTTCGAGCTTGCCGTTTTTTCTCACGGCGTTGTCAACGAAAAACTCACCATCAAACGATTCTCGTCTAACTACGTCGCGTATTTTCTCCGCCTGCTCGATTAGGTCGGTTCGGTCATACATCCTCCCCGCTGCCGACAGCGCCGCCGCATAGAGCATATTCGACGGGTAACTTACGTCCTGCACAAAATCGTTGGCCGCGGACCATTCCACAAATACCCAGCTTTCAAGTTTCTCCAGCAGACCATCCTCATTCCTGAACTTCCGGAAATAATCGAACAGCGCCATCACCTTTGGCTCAAGTGCCTTGACCAGCTCGTAGTCACCGCTGCGCTGCAGGTATTCTTCAAGCTGCACCACAAACCACATCGCCCAGTTAGGAATGAACCTCCCATTGTAATGGTCTGCCGGGTAGCACATCGGCAGCATACCCGCCGGCAGATGTTCGAATCGTTCTGGCAGAAGAAAATTCTCAAAAAAGTTTCTCTCGATAGTCGTATCGCCGCACAGGTCGTACGCCACCCTCGCCGTAAAAAAGCTATCGCACAGCCACCCAGCCCTTTCCCGCGACGGGCAGTCCATGAAAATGTCCAGCGCATTTTGCCGAAATGTTTCCTTCGCCGCCTCGAATATCTTGTTTAGCTGCCAGTCGCTGCAGGCAAAATGAGCTTCCCGAACCTCATCATTGGCGTACTCACGCAGATAAACATTATCTATTTCGCAATCGCCTTCTAAAACCATCGGCTTAAGGTATCGCAGCGTGTACGGCTCAAACGATTCTATGTCATAAACGCCCTGCTCCAACTCGTACCCAACAGCATTAACACATTTCAGCCGTTTAAAATTTACGTCCCCATCCGAAAGAATCTCATCAAACGTGAAAAATAGCCTTGTCTTCTTATGGCATTTTATCTTCGCGCCAATAAAGCCTGTAAGGTTGGTGCCGAAATCCATAATTTGAAATGAATTCTTACTCAATCTCAAAGGCCCCGCCGGGCAAAAAGGCTTATTGATTTTAACCGTCGAAACCGAACGAACTTTTTGCAGCTCAATAGAGGGGATAACTTCCAGTTGATTTTCAGCAAAGCCCTTCAGCTTAGGCCCGATGTTTCTTAAAGACCTGTCCCTCCGCAGGTCATCGACTTTGATGTCCCTTTGCAATTGGCCGCGGCAAACATTCCACACCGGCTGACGTAGCGAAAATCGGGGGTAAGCAACTCTACGCGGCAGCAGTTTCTTAGCCGGCAGGACCGCGTATTTGACCTTGTTTAATTGTACCGATGCTTTCCGCCGCCATCGGTCGTATCCTTCGCCCAGCCTGTAGTATTCGGTAAACGGACGCTGAGAACTGTAACGCTGAACCTTTTGCACCCGTTCTTTTAGAATGCAGGCCTCAAAGCTCCGGCCTTTCCCCGATGTTGACGCCAGAACTTTACCGTCCCAGACAACTTCCGCTTGAAGAAACGAAGGCTGGTCAAGCAGATAATAGCTATTGACATTGTAACCCGCCACCTCTATCGCCAGCAGGTTCTCAGCGGCAAGTTGGTTTTGCCCCAGCTCCCATTCATCCACGCGATAATAACCGTGCGGTCCGCGAGCCGGCCCGTGCCCTACAAAAACACCGTTGAGAAAAATCCGGTAGAGCGATGACCCTGTTATCCTTAAGACCACCTTTCCACCGGCTGGCTGTTTGAATACTGTCCGAAAGCCGACGAAGAGATTTTTTTCTCTTTCCCGTCCTTGCGGCCAAACCGGTTTTGCCGAGTTGAATGAAACCTGCTGACAAACACCGCCGCGATTACTCATCATTTGCGGTTCATCATTATGCTCTGCAATATCGCACCCGACGCACGACAATACCAAAAATATGCAAACCAACACAAGTGCGATGGCGGAGTTTAACAGTTTGAACTGTTTCCTCATCGCCTTTTTCCTTTCAAAAATAAGAGATAGGCCCTTTCAAATGGACATTGACTGAAAGCCAGACTACCAAACGCTTTTGAACATTCAAAGATAATTATCCGAAGGAACTCGTGAGTCACCGGCTTGACGGTTTTCGCGAAATGCCAAGCAGTGATTTGAAATAGTTTTTTATCCAGCTCCAGTGCAGAATGATATGCACTACAATTAAAGCGAGAAACAAAAGTCCCAGATAATAATGGATACGCCCCCATTCGTGCCGCGTCATTGACCACAGCTCTTCTATGTGCTCCCTGCCTTGCCCACCGTGCAGTTGTCGACCAAGACCGCCTGTCCCGGGCGGAAGAACGTATTTCATAATAAACCCGGTACAGGCCATCCCAACTAAATCGACAAAGCTCACCAAATCCACAATAAAATTCACCGTCGCACGCTTCATAAATTTATGTCCTTAATAAAGTAAGGCCACGAGGCTTATTGTACCCGAACAATTTTTCAAAAAATAGTTTTGCACAGCTTTCGTAGTTTGTAAAGCAATACTTGAGTAAAAACAATCGTTTTTCGTGCGCACATCGAAAAATTGATTGTTGAAGCAAGAAACCCAATATGATATACGATATGCGCAATACGATATACGAAATGCGCAAGGTGGCTTAGGAGATAAGATATGACGGTGTTGGCACTATCACAATTACTCGGTTCAGGTGGCTGGTTGGGAAAGCTCGTCAATTATCCAATTGTCAGAGGCAACGGCGTTTGGCGTTTCTTGCTTGTCTTGCTCATCGTGCTGGTAACGATGGCAGTAGGGCGGATAGTACAGTATGCCATCACCAGCTACGCTCTGCGCCTGGATAGGAAAAAGGGTGTCAGCGCCCTGACTTTGTTGCTGAAAGCGCTCGCAAACCCCATATATGTGGCGATATTTGCCGTCGGCATATTTTTCTGCAAAGCTCCGCTGTTCTTCGACAACGAGCAGGGCATCCGAACAGCCATTCAAACCGGATGGACAACGATTGCTCGCGTGATAGCAGCTATTGCAGTGGCCTATGCGCTTTATCGTCTCGTAGATGTTATTGAATATTATCTAAACCGCCTGGTTGGCAAAACAGAAACCAAACTGGACGATATGCTCGTACCGGTAGTACGCAAGGCACTTCGAATAACGATTTCGATCATCGCAGCCCTTTTGATTGCCGAAAATATCTTAGGAGCAGGTAGGATAAAGTCGCTTCTATTTAGTGCCGGTATCGGCGGTATTGCCATAGCCCTTGCCGCCAGGGAAACCATAGCCAATTTCTTCGGCTCGATAACAATCTTCGCCGACAGACCCTTTCAGATGGGTGAGCTTGTAAAGATTGGTGACCACTTAGGCCCTGTCGAAGAAGTCGGCTTCAGAAGCACACGGCTCCGTACCCTGCAGGGCCATCTTGTAACCGTCCCCAACAGTGTCATTGCAAATTCGATGGTCGAAAACGTGGGCCGACGTCCCTTTATCCGCAGAACGTCAAATATCACCATAACTTACGACTCAGGCCATACCAAGGCCAAAAGAGCAGTTGAGATTATAAAAGAAATTCTTGCCGAGGTCCCCGAAGTAAACACAGACCCCGGGCACCCGCCCAGGGTATACTTCAATGAGTTCAACGATTGGTCGCTCAACATCTATATGAGCTACTGGGTAAAGCCGCCCGATTACTGGCTATATCAGCAGGTCAACGAGCGGGTCAACCTGGAGATGATGAAGCGGTTCGAGGCTGAGAAAATCGAGTTCGCCTTCCCCAGCCAAACACTTTATGTAAAGAAAGACCAGAACAAATAGCGGATAGATTCGCTGCTTTCTGCGCAGTGACACCGAACGCTAAAACTTTCTGAAGCGGTTATTTCTTGGCTTTCTCTTTTTCTTTGGCTTTCTCTTTGGCTTTCTCTGCTCTGGTGAAAGCCGGCTCCGGCCCGCTAAACTCGGTTTCTTTATAAGCCTTTCGCTCCACTTCTGTCATAACCGGAGTTTCAACAATGCGCGGAGTTACGAACACAACCAGTTCGCTGGTCACCGTATCTTCGCCTTCGAATCTAAATAGCCCCCCCAGCAGCGGTATATCGCCGAGCAATGGTATTTTATTGACCTGCTTTGCAACGTCCTTTTTTCGCAGCCCGCCCAGAACTACCGTCTGGCCGTCCCTTATCAATAGTGTTGTCTTCGCTTCGCGCCTGTCTACGACCGGCTGAGGATACGTCCCTTCAAGAGCTCCAACATACACTGTACCCGTCTCGACGCTGAACTTCGGCAGCAACTCGAGTCTTATCATTCTATCGCGGGTAAGATGAGGCTTAACTTGCAGCTCAACGCCTATTTCCCTGAACTTTGTTGTCCCTATACTACCACCTTCCGATGTCTGGGCAAGTTCAATGTAAGGCTTTTCGGTGATGATTTTGATGCTTGCAGTCTCGTTATCGAGCACCAGCACTCTTGGATTGGCAAGGAGCTTGGCGTCGATTTTGTTATGCTGAGCTTTTAACAATGTGTCAATGTCGATACCGGCATTGAGCCAGCCAAGCCGCAGGATCCCTGTACCGGTTGTTTCTGTGGTAGCACTACTAAATTTACCCGTCATAAATGGGTCTCTTCTGCTCGAGTCTGTTGCTGTTGTTTTGATGGGATTCGGACCTACTCCGCCTACTCCGTCAGTGTCGTAAACGGTATTTCTGCCTACCTGCCAGTCGACACCAAGGTCAAGTCTGTCCTTGCTGGTTATGTCGTAGATTCTTGCCTCGACCAGTATCTGTGGCGTAATCCGGTCAATTTCCGAGATGAAGGTATCTATCGCCTTGATTCTGCTCTCCGTATCGGTGACGATTATATTACTGGTGCTGGGGCTGGACGATAACGCCCCTCTATCCGAAAGGAATCCCGTCAAAGTTTTTGCCACTTCTTCCACATCTGCGTAAGTGATCCAATAGATTCTGTTCACCAGTATCTCCGGTCTTTCGGTGATTTCCTCAATCGGCACTATTCTTATCATATGCTCGCTTTTTATGTAGCCGAAGTTGTGGGCTGCCAGAATGTTGTTCAGCGCTTCTCCCACCGGCACATCCGTAAGTGTCGCCGTTATCGTGCCGGTCACATCCGGACTCTTTATGATGTCTATATCCGCATATCGGGCTATCATCGCTATTACGTTGTCAATCTCCTCTTCCCTGAACTCGAGTTTATCTATTCTTTTTTGCATCCGCTGCTCGAGCGCTGTCAGGATTTCTTTCTTTTCCCCTTTTTCGCCGCCGTTCTCAGCCTCCACCGCAGTCCAGGCCAGCATTATGAAGCCAAGAAGAACCAGAAGCCTCATCCCTCTGGATTTCATAGCGCTTTTCATAATAGTCCCTTTCGTGAGTATATCTTCGAGTTATCTTACTGCTACCTGATACCTTTTTTATCATTGGACTCTTTGCGTCCACTTCCTGCCGTTAAGTTCGAACTCAACACTGTTGCTATTTATTTTGATGACCGTTGCACCCATCACTTTCTCACCCTCATATACTATTTGATTACTAATAGTCGCCGACCTTGCCGATGGGTTTTCCTTGTCGTAGAGAATACTTGTTACGATTAGTTTCCCCGTTTCTACCCCAGCAGTCGCAACTGGCGTAAATCGCATAGGGTCACGCAGCGTTGGCGGATACGGGTCCGGAGTCTGCCAGTCAATCTTGTTACTGCTCGCACTGCTAATGTTCACAGCATCGTCTTGCGTGGCCCCTTTTGTCTTCCGCGGCGCTGTGCCGAGAACCTGGAAAAGTGCAAAAATCAGGGTGATAAACAGAACCGGTATCAATACCACCGTTGCTTTTTGCCTTGCAGGATTGACACCCGGCTTCGGTGCCAAGAGCCTGCTTTCTATCTGTTGCCAGATTTTTTGCAAAGGATTTGGTCCGGCAGCTTTTGGTCTGACCTCGACTTTGGGCGGTTCCGGCTTGGCAGGTCTTGAAGCTGGCCCCGCGGGCCGCTCAGGCTCTGGCGGCGGGGCAGGTTTTGGAACTGGCTCCGCGGGCCGCTCAGGTTCTGGCGGCGGCGTACTCCCAACCCCAACCGATTGCTCCTGTTTTTCTGGCTCAGGGCTTTCCAATTGCCAATTATTGGTTGCAGTGTGCCTCTCATAGCCCGTAGGGTCGGGCCCAGGCTCCGAAGACGGCTGGGGCGTGCCGTCGCTTTTTGGAATCGGCACACCGCCAAAAATCGATGAGATTTCCTTATGTAGTCCTGGTCTATGCTTCGCCATTGTTCGCCTCCGCAACAGCACCTACCTCCGCAACAGCACCTACCTCCGCAACAGCACCTACCTCCGCAACAGCACCTACCTCCTCAACAGCACCTACCTCCTCAACAGCACCTACCTCCTCAACAGCACCTGCCTCCTCGTGCACGTAGGCTAAGGCCGGTTCAGTTTTTCCCTTCAGTATCTCTTCAGCCAAAGCCATATACTCAACAGCTCCCTTGTTCTTGGGCGCATAAGTCAGGACGGACTCGCCGGCACTTGGGGCTTCAGCCAGTCTTATGGTTCTATGAATAACCGTACCGAATACCAAATCGCCGAAATATTCTCTCATTTGCCGCTCAACTTGTTTGCTCAACGTTGTCCTGCTTTCCACTAAGGTCAGTATTACGCCAAGAACCTTCAAACCGTGATTAAACCGTTCCTTGACAATCTCTATCGTCTCAAACAGCTGTCTTAAACCTTCCAGAGCATAGTAATGTGCCTGCACCGGTATTAGTACGTCTGTGCTTGCTACCAGAGCGTTCACCGTCAGCAAACTAAGTGACGGCGAGCAGTCGATAACACATATATCATACTGGTCATTTACGCAGCCAAGCTGCCGGCTTAGTACGTATTCTCTGCCCTGAAGAGTTGCCAGCTCGAACTCGACTCCCGAAAGCAAAATATTATTTGGGACCAAATTAAGTCCCTGCACCTTCGTGCTTAGCACCACCTGTGACATCGGAACTTCGGCATTGGTAAAGACATCATAAATCGTTTTATCAAGACCTTCAGGGTCATGGCCAATTCCCAGTGTGGCGTGCGCCTGAGGATCAAGGTCAAGCAGCAGAACCTGCTTGCCCGATAGGGCAAAACCGGTGGCGAGATTTATCGCAGTGGTTGTTTTACCACATCCACCTTTCTGATTTGCTATAGCCATCGTTCTCATTCTTACCACCGCAGAACCTTTTCGAGAACTCAAAACCGCTCTTAACTGTCCTGCCGCCTTTTGACAAAAACCGCCAGGTCCATATCTACCTTGTGGCCTGACTTACCCTGGTCAGAGCGAGTTATTTCAAATCCGTCTACAAAAACGACTGGCTGGTGTCGCTCCAAAGCGTTCAGCAAAGTCGCAAACTGGTTAAAACCCGAACTGAAACTGACGCCAATGCGGCCCTCGCCTATATATTTACAATTAGGTATCTTCGAGCCTGCACGTTGCTTCTTAGGCCCAATCCGGAGCTCGCTGACTTGTTTCGCGTTCGCAATTTGGCTTATAGCAAATATCAGATTTACCGTGTCCTCCGAATTGATAACCAATCCGTTCATAGTGTTTTCCAAATGCTCGATTTGTTGGCTCAACTTGACCCTGGCCTTTTCTTGTGCCTTCTCCAGGGCACGCTCGTACAGTTGTTTTTGCTCAGAAAGCTCCTTTGTGATATTTCTTCTCCTCTTATTCTGTGGCGCCAGCAAAAACAAATAGACCAAGATAAACACTACGAAGCAACCTGCCCATATTGGACCTGCTGTAATAAGATGTTTTCTATAAGCCGACTTCATAAAAAACCTGCTACAATCCTGGTTTAAAAACGCAATCTATTTGGTAACAGACTACTGGATGCTCATCAACCACATTAGATTCCTGCGAAATCCTGATATCTTCCAGCTTCGGACCCAAAACCGTTGATTTCCAAAGACGGTCCTTAAAATCTTTAACCGCCATGTCACAGTAAGATTGTGAACTTCCACAAATATTCATCTGCAGCGTTCTCGCAGGGACCGAGACATCAGTCATTTTCTTGGGGTCATCTTTGCTCGGAACTTTTTTCCTTCTAATCTCCTGTTTTACCTCAAGATTGGTCAACACCATCGAATCCGGTATGTACTTTACCAGGGTTGCCAAAACCGGGGACCATTGGGTGTGTCGGTTGATGGACGACTCGACTTCCCACAAGCTGTTGTTTAGCGAGGTTCTCTCCTCCTCAAGTGACTCTCGCAGCTTTACGGCCTCTGACATCGCGTCCGTCTTTTTTGCATACTTAACTGTATCCCGCTTCTGTATCGACATCGCAATGCTGTTGTTCAGATAGAGCCCGAACATTGTTACCGCGACAATAATGGGCACCGTGAACGTACCCACCGCAATAGCTACGCCTTCAGGCCTGCCTTTCCCCGGAATACCTTCGCCTTTTAGCAAATCTATCGTGAACATATCAGATTAACCTTATCGCAAGACCGGTTGCCACCACCATCGCGGGGCCTTTCTTCGCCAAAATAGCTTCGTGGCTCCCGCAGGCATCACAACGCACTTTATCAAACGGGTTCCACAGCACTGCTTGGGCTGAAAGCCGACTATTCAATAACTCTACGAACCCTTTAACAAGTGCAAAACCACCACAGACAAACACCTTTTCAACAACAGCTGATTTCTCCTGGGCCGTGTAGTAGCGCAATGTCTCGGTAACATCGACAATCAATTTCTCACAAGCGCCGGCCAGACTGTTACCAAGCTCCGGCTCCGCTGCCGGATTCTCGCAGCCGAACAGAATCTCTCGGACCCGTTCCGTTGAAACCTCATTCTCAGCTGCAATCTGCTCGACAATATCATTACCTGCGCACGTAATATCGCGAATAAACGGCAAACCATTGTCACCCATAATTGCCAGGACTGTGTGTGAGTTCCCAACGCTCAAAACCGCTGCTGTTTGGCTGCTGCCTTTTCTTTCCGAACCGTTCGGCTTGAGCTCGCTGAAGCAGTTCAAAAGTGCCAATCCTTCGACATCCATCAGGACGCACTTAAGAGAAGCATTTTCAATAAGCCGTTTTTTTCTTTGTATCAGCTTATTCGTTGCTGCTACGAGAATGCCGGTGACATTATCTCCGCCGTCAGATATCAATTGATAATCAACCGTGCCGTCGCCAACGTTGAACGGACAAACCTGTGCAGCTTCCAGCAAAACCGCCCCTTCAATCTCCTCCGGCGGCAATGACGGGAACTTAAAATACCGTACCGCTACTTCCGGGCCGGATACCCCACAAACGGCCATCTGCGCATGAGTCTCCGCAGACTGCAGACATTCCCGAATCGCCTTCGTTGTGTTTGTTTCTCTCTTAGTGTTGTTGTTTGTGCTCGCTGCTATCTCAACTGCGCCCGCCGCCGTAACTGCATAGCCGCCCTTGTATTTGTGAAGCTGCACTATCTTCACTTCCGATGAGCCAATATCCAGCCCTATCACCTCGTCGTGCTGAAGCCTAAATGACTGTTTCCACCCAAAGTCCATAAACTTTCCCAACCTGACTATAATCGGTTTCTATTCCCAACCGCTGATGGGCGGGTATGGCGGGACAACACAATGTTTCGTTTTTTCCATCTATTTCAGACTACCTGTTGTAGTCTATCGGCCTAATACGTGGGCTGTTTTACGTATAAATCCCACATCCCAGGTTCTTTGCTTCCGGACCTGCTCTTAAGACCGAGGTCCTGTAAATATCCAGATTTGCCTCTGCAAACAGGGATTTTGAACAGTTGATGAATTGTCGTTACATCAAGGTCTGCGTAATGATGAAGTGCCACCGACTTAAGGAATGCTCTTTCTGGAGTTATCGGCCGTCCTACTAACTTTCGCCAAAGCAGTCCGAACCAAATATTTCTGTGGACTTTTTATCGGCCGCCTTGAGACCTTCCTGTGAAGTCTCATTTCTGGTGAGTTTAGCCGCACCAATACCTGTTAAGTGCGCATCTGATTTCAATCAGCCCTTTTTGGCCCATACATCGGTCGGCTGCTCCTGTGGATGTTGTGCCCATCTTTTGCTGCCTTTTTCGAACTCAACTCTGTCTTTGTATATTTTTACGACCTTGACGCCGTGTATTGTGTCACCTTCGCGAACGATTTCGCCATCAATGACAGCCGATGAGTGCTCTTCGGTGCACATAATTCCCGTTATCAATCCGCGTGTGGTGGTGGTGGTAGCGGTGGTGGCTGATTCGGAAATAGGCCCCGTTTTTTCTGCTGTCCGAAAATAGTAGGTCACCATCCCGGCAATGACGGCAACCTGAGCCAAGAGGCAGAATAGTGTTTTTGTTTTATTCATCACAAAACTCTTATTTTTCTTTTCATGAATCCGGTCTTTGCTAATTAGGCGGCATAAAACTCTGCGATGCCTTTTCCCTCGCCTGTGTCTCTATCAGCGCCGATGGCAATGGTCATTTAATTGCTTGAGCTGAGCGGTAATCGCGCCAGCCGGAAGGTGCAGGAACGAATTTGCCCTGCAGCCACATATCACCCGGCAAAACACCCTGGAGCAATCTGTCGTCAAGATAATAACGCTTTAAGTAGCCATCGGTGCCTATCAACCCAACGACGCCTCGAACGGCTTCGGCGATGGTGCCGCGGACAATCAGGTAGTCCTGGCTTCCGCTCTCTTCCTTCCTGCCGCCATAACTGCCTCGCTTGACATTTTCGGCGCCCCATCCGCCGCCGCCGACCGTCATAGCAGCCTCAACCTCCATCGGGTCGGGCAGGTGCCTTCTGTGTGAGTCCGGCGGCTGACCAAGGTCAGCTCTGCCGATAGGGACGTATACAAAACCTTCGGGTTCGACAGGTGTGCCGTCAACATAGCTGTAATCGCTCATACCGGGGTCAACGACCTTGATTACGCCCTGGGCAATCAGTCCGAGGACGTTGGGATTGTCTTCCGACGGCATGCCGTCAGCATCATGTGAGCCGTCAACCACTATGGAATCGGCGAGCCAGATGTTTCCGGTTGCTACGACGGCAATCTTGCCTTTTACGACATCCTGAATTCCAGGCAGATCGACGCCGCCGCTGCCAATAATCACATTCCCATCAACAAAAATCTGTCCGCCCGGCTCGGATTCTATGCCTCCGATTGTTTGGGTTACGTAGGTGTCACTTATACTACTGACAAATCTCTTGCCGGTGCTATCTGCATCCTCAGGCATCAGATGATAAGCGTAGATGTCATATCTTTCATATACTCCCTCTGCGCCCTCCTTGATTTTGAAGTCCCATGTCCTGTAATCACTGCTCTGTTTGAATCCCCGGACGGTGGAGTCATCCGTTATCCGGACCTTGCCGACACCGTCCTCAACAAAAAATTCAAGGTGAACCGCATCCTCATTGTTCGAGACGGGGGCTTGCCCATCCGGGTCGAAGCTGAATTTTTGGTCTGTGCTTTCTTCGAAGCGGGCAATTTTTTGCAGTACGGCGTCCTCATTTGTTACTTTGCTGTCGGGCTGGTCGAAACAAATTCCGCCGTCAAACAGGTCCATCACAGGAACGTACTTATCAGAGCCACCGTCGGTATATCTTGATTCGCCCATACCTACTGCTTGCAGGAATTGCGGGCTGCCTATTATATAAATGTCTCTCGCGTCAGGACTGTCATTGAGCTTATTAATATGCAGAGTCATATCAATTATTTCTCCGTCGGCAAAGCTCACCGGATAGGTGCTGCCGGATCCAGTTGGCACCCTGCAGACGCCCATATCCCAGCCGCCTATAGCCTGAACCACCAAAACATCGACCGTTCTATTAAACATCCCGCTCTGGCCTGTAGAAACAATTTGGTAAACGGGGCGAGCTCCAATAAACGTGTAAAACTCAATCTTGTAATCGCAACCGCCATCGTGGAATTGTAATGAACCGTTTGTCCCGGGCACGTCCTGTTGCAGTGCAGTTAACATATCATTCTGCTGGCTCATCCAGTAAACCGCTCTTTCGTAACCAGCCTCCGCGGCGAGGCTTGCGACCGCTTCATTTCTGAGCCGTATTGCCTGATGTCTGACCCCGTAAGCCACTGTCAGCAGTCCCGTTCCCAGGACAGATAGAATAAGCAAGGAGACGACGACCAGGGCAAGCACTGAGCCATCCCGACCAAATCGAGATTGTTTCATTTTGTGCCTCATAGCTTTGTGCCCCTCCTAAATTCTTTCCCAATTTATTTATCTGGGCCAGATATTTCGCATCATTGCTGCCGTCCTGACCTCGATGCTGTCCTCGTCCTCCGGGTCGGTAAGGATTAAGTTAATCCTTACGCATCCCTGTCCCACGCCATTTAAGGTTGTGTGGCTAAAAGCGCCGGCATCATCGTCCCGAGCGGCAGATGCGTTCTCGGCAAGAACTGTCGTGGTTACACCGGCGCTATTCTTGGCGCCTCCGCCCTCAGGTATGGCCCCAGGCGGATACGGACCATAATCAACTTTCAGCTTGTCCCCCTCGATATAGAAAAGGACATAAGCTGTTGCCATTTTTGTGACGTCCATCAACTCGTGGGTATCGTCCTGGTCAAGCTCGACATCCCAGTATCTAAACTCCACAGCATCCCCCGAAACCACTTCTTCCACGTCCTCTGTCACCGGCCCGGCGGGGGTAAAAGTGCTGCCTGTTATATCATAGATTACGTAATTCAGCCGATTGGCCTGTCTTGCCATACTGCTGAATCTAACCATAATGTCGTAGGCATCCTGTTTTATTCGCTTGTTGGCGGAATTGTAGGTTTTGTGCCAGGCCCGTTGGCCGCTAACAAGAAGGACCCCAACCACTAATACAAGTATTGCGGAGATGACCATAGTAATCACCACCTCGATTATGCTTACGCCAGAACGAATTTTTCTACGTCTGCAGGGCATTGATTATTACCTCCTTTTTTTAGCCTCCTGACGCATCGATCCTGACATAGGTAGTCATGCTGACTGAGGTGCGCGTAACCTCATCCAATGCGTTTCCCACACTTGATACACGCGCTTCTGATATATGCGCTTCTGATACATGCGCTGATATTATTTGTTCTAAACGAGTAGCGACATCTGCGCTCAGTTCTCGTCTCCATCCGACGGTAGCGGTTAACTGCCTGAGTGTTGCTTCGGCCTCGCCATCGTAAGCAACATCAACCGAGTGCAGCACCACCACCATCGGCACCTCATCAACTGTGATGCTGTATACACCATCAGGCAAAGGAACGCCTTTAGCCGCTACGGGCATTTCCGCGGAAAAACCCAACCCCAAACTGGCTGCGTCATAGTCTTCTGAGCCGCCGGTACTTTTCCAGTCTTCGAGCAGCAGTTGTGCGATGCGTGTGGTATTGGTTTGTGCGTGTGCTATTCGGGCTTGAACGGCAGCGTAGTATTGAGAGTTCAATCCACCCAAGGCCGTAATGGCCAGAATGACCATCGCTACCATTACCTCGACCAAAGTAACTGCCGCCCCGAACTTGCGTCGCTTAATAGTCATAATCTTCCTCCCTTATCTGCTCTTCCTGCCAGCGGTCAACTGCGAAGTATGCCGGCTTTTACTATTTAAAGTATACCCCGAAAAAGATGAGAGGCAAAAAAAGCTGCCAGTGTTATCGGTCCTTAAACAATAATTATTAGCGCCAAAATTACAAAACCCTATGCCTCTCAGTCATAAAGCTGACGGGTTGCCTAATAATCGAAAGTGGCTATGACCGTTCAGGCCATAGCCACCACTACCTCGATACAGTATACTGCCGCCGCAAGCTTACGACTCTTGACACTCGTAGTCTTTGTCCCCCTACTTATACGAAGGGGGTTTACTTCTTCGTCAGGTCTTTTCAACCAGACTATTGTTTTACCCAGTCACCGTCAGCTTCCAACTCATACGTACCCGTCGGTCCTTGGAGGTGCGAACTAGTAACTTCGATAACACAGCTTGGCGGGTCAGCCACGACAGCTGTGATCTCGTAATCTGCTTGATTGAAGTAGGCACCAGCAAGGTCGGAATCGGCGAACCCCAACGCCTCGTAGATGGTT
The DNA here is from genome assembly GCA_964582985.1 of uncultured Pirellulales bacterium. GTDB lineage: Bacteria > Planctomycetota > Phycisphaerae > Sedimentisphaerales > Anaerobacaceae > CAZQYB01. The sequence continues at coordinate 22,489 of CAZOUM010000031.1, forward strand.
TGCGTATCAAGCGTCCCGATGAGTCCGCTGTAGTCGTAATTGGGCCCCTTCTCCGCTATGTACGCCCGGATTCCTGTCTTGACAGCACCTGCTGAGGCGTTAGCTTCCGACCATTTAGCCGAATCGATTCGGCCACGCATGATCGGAACTGCAACCGCAGCCAGAATGCCGACTATCAGGATTACAACCATCAGCTCAATCAGTGTAAAACCTTTTCTTGTAGCCATCTCAATCTCTCCTTAAAAAATGTTTCTAAAATTACACACTTGAAATTATCAATCGACCAAATTCATCAACAACTTAATACTCAGCTTTTATTTTATTTTGCTGTAGCCTTTACATTGCCGCGTCCGACATCGAGAAAATCGGCAGATACAGCGCAAGAACTACCACCAGCACAATCGCACCAATCGTCACAATCATTATCGGCTCAAGCAAGGACATCATACTGGTTATCGTTGTATCGACCTTCCGTTCGTAATATTGCGCCGTTCTATCCAATACCTTGGGTAGTGACCCGCTTTCTTCCCCGACTTGTATCATTTTGATTAACAATTTGGGGAAAAAGCCGCTTGCCGCCATACCCAAAGAGATGTTCGAACCTCCTACTATACGCTCCCTCGTTTCTACAATCGCAGACCTTATAATATCGTTGTTGGGCATTTCAGAGAGTATTTCAAGTATCTCGAGCACAGAAACACCGGCGGCAATTAACGTTGACATCGTTCTGCAAAACGTTGCCACGAAGGCCTGCTTAAATACCTTCCCGAGTAAAGGAAAAACGAGAGTTACCCTGCTGAAAAAATAATGACCTTTTTTCGTCTTTGTGTTAAGCAGAACTACGGAAATGACCAGCAGCGTTACAGTCCCGATAATATAAATAAGGTTGTGGCGCAGCCCATCGTATACGCCCATAAATGCCCTCGTGAAAGCCGGCAATTCGCCGCCAAGCTGGTCGAATATCTTTCGGAAGCGGGGAATAATAAAGGTCATTATGAACACGAGTATCAGGGTAATAAACGTTATCACAAAGATAGGGTAAGTCATTGCAGCCTTGAGCTTTTTTGTTAGTTTGTCTCGGCTGTCGAAATACTCCGCCAGTCTGCGTAGCGCTGTCGGCATAGTACCGCCTGTCTCACCCGCCAATATCAGAGCACAGGACATGCGGTTGAATACTTTCGGAAATTCTGAAATACTGTCCGATAAGCTCTCACCTTTCTCCACTTTTTGCAAAACTTCCTGCAGTACTACTCGAAGCTGCACATCCTCCGCGTCGTCGGAAACCGTATCCAGTGCTGTCGTGACCGGAATTCCTCCCTCTACCATTGTGGTCAGCTGCCAACACATAGCTGCCAGGTCCGCCGATTTGACCCGTTTTTGACAAATCGGGCGACGCGTCTTCTTAGGGGCCTCAGATATCTCGGTGATGGAAACGGGCGTAAGACCTTGCTCGCGAAGGTAAGCCAGCACGTTGTTTGAAGAAACTGCTTGTCTGGCGCCTTCTTTTCGCTGACCCGAAGCGTCCCGAGCAATATATTGATAAGCTTTCATTTATCGAACCTTCTCAGCAGTCCACGTCACCGGTTAAGAATCTTGAGCAAAACCACATTTACCTGCACTCTCGGCTACTGCCGGTTTATACGCAAATCCCGCAACGGAAAAATATATTCAGTCCCTCTTCCACAACAATATACAACAATATACAATCGGCGTCCGAAAACCCTCGGTTTAATGAAAAATGGGGTCGTCCCTTCACAGAATCTGACCACCTTATGTCAGGAACGCTCCTTTTTGGGTTTCTACGAGAGGAATCATCAACTCTTTCTGAGCAGTGGTCGGCTATTGCCACTTTAGGCGGTCAATCTGGAAAAGCTGTTTCGCGTTATTACGATTTTATATCTTCCGTGAACGCTACCCTCAGGATCTCTTCCGCAGTCGTCAAGCCCTCTAATATCTTACTCACGCCGTTTTCAAGCAGTCCCCCATAGCCTTTTTCACGTGATGTAGCTCTTATTTCCGATTCGCCGGCACCGGCGACAAGCTTTTCACGTATGTCATTATCTACAACCAAAAACTCGAATATAGGCAGTCGGCCTAAATAACCTGTCCCGCCGCAGGCGTTACAACCTTTGCCGTGGTAAAAGGTGTCTTTGGTCTGTTTGGTGCCGATTTTCAGACGCTTCAGGACCCCCTCTTTCAAAGTTGTTGGCTCTTTGCAGTGGTCACAAATCTTTCTCACCAGCCGCTGCGCAAGCACTAAATTCAGTGTCGAACCCAGCAAATACGGCTCAATGCCCATATAGATAAATCTGCTTATCGCGCTCGGTGCGTCGTTCGTGTGGAATGTGCTCAAAACCAAATGCCCCGTCAATGCTGCTTTTATTGCAATCTCAACGGTTTCCTTGTCCCTGATTTCGCCTATCAGAATAATGTCCGGGTCTTGTCTCAAGATTGCTCGAAGACACGTTGCAAAATCAAGATTAATATCAGGCTTGATTTGAATCTGGTTAATCCCGGCAAGACGGTATTCCACGGGGTCCTCAACCGTTGTAATATTCTTCGCCGGGTCCCTTAGGTGATTCAACGCCGAATACAACGTAGTACTTTTCCCACTGCCTGTCGGGCCGGTGACGACTATGATGCCGTGCGGCTGTGACAATATGGTCTTGAATTCTTTAAGAAGTTTTGATTCGAACCCAAGTTGATTCACCTCGTGCCTCACCCCCGCTGTGTCAAGAATTCGCATAACCACTTTTTCGCCGTATATCGTTGGAATTACCGAAACCCGCATGTCTATATCTCTGCCGGACGTTTTCATTTTGAATCGGCCGTCCTGCGGCAACCTGCGCTCGGCAATATTCATCTGCGATAGTATCTTTATCCTCGCAATCACCGCAGCCTGCATTTTTCTCGCCGGCGGCACCATGTCCCGCAGTATGCCGTCAATTCGCATGCGAATCATCATCGAATGTTCCTGCGGCTCGATATGAATGTCACTTGCTCTGCTCTTGACCGCCTGGCTTAATAACAAATCAACAAACCGAATAACAGGTGCCTTCGTCGCCGCTATTTGCGTGCTGATGTAGCCCTCGGAGATATCACCTTCAAGCTCCTCTTCCTGCTCCTCTTCTTCGCCGACTTCAAGCTCCACAAGGTCCCGAAGGCTCTGCTCTTCCACATCGGAACCGTGATAAATTATCTCGATTGCTTTCTGAATTTCGAAAGGTGAACTCAATGCCACTTTAATCTGTCGCTTTAATTTCAGCGTGATTGTATCTATGGCGATAACGTTAAGTGGGTCGGCCATAGCTACCACAACTCTGTTATCCGTCTCACCTATGGCAACAATACAAAATCGTTTCGCGATGTTCTCAGGCAGCAGCCGGGCAATCTTCATATCAATCTTGCCCACATCATCGAAATGGATGTACTCCATCGAGAGATGCTCCGCCAGGGCGCAACTAACAGCCTCGTCGCTCAGCACCTTCAGTTGCACCAATATCTCGCCCAGTCGCCCGCCCTGTTCTCGCTGTTCGCTTAGCGCTTCGATTAATTCTTTGTGGCTCAATAGCCCTTTGGATACGAGTGATTCGCCGAAGAGGAGATCACCTTTTGCTTTAGGTGGACTAGAGATGTCTTGTACGGTTTCCATTTGACTACCTCAACCTATGACCATATCAAGTTTTTTTTCTGACAAGCCACATAAGCCCTTCCCCTGCTTAGAACAACATGGGTTACAGATGAGGCTGCCCCGTTTCTCACTAATCTACATAAAATATAATGAACAAAACGTCTGGAGCCAAAAAATTACTACCCCAATCGAGGTTCCTAAACGGCATTTAGCAAAAAAATTTCCCGTTTTTATAAGCGCGAAATGCTCTTTATAGGACGAACAGTATTTTGATCACAGGTCAGTTTCGCTGAATATGTCGCTTTTGGTGCTATTTGGAAGCAGGGCTTTGTTTCTTCGCCCCTGCACAATCGGTGTTGGCGGCAAAATTGCCTTCACGGCTATGATGGTTAAAATGGTTGCAGCCTCTTATGCACGTCTAAAGTGCCGGTCAATTCTTCATAAGTTGCGATTGGAACAGCGCATTTATCGCTCGTTCGCACCAGCCTTGCTGCTTACTACCGGAAACGCAGAAATGCGAAGTCGAGCGCAGCCCATAGGAATCAGCGTCACGGCCTCAACCGGCTCTTCGGATGTTACCGGACTTTCCGGCAGTGTACCTACAAGGCCTTGGCTGTCCATCTTCCATTCAGGAATTTTTCTCGCCTTTGCCCGTAGTTCTATCGGAGCAGTCTCTGGAGTGAACGGCTGGTCCGCAACCGGCCCTGGCTTCTTCACAACCTCGAAGGAATTCGCAGCGTTCGCCGAATCAAGCACCAAACTGTAGTTCCACGCCGTCGTCGGATAAACCTCATAGCCGGGCCACTTCGTAACCACGTCAATGACCCGCTCTTCACTACTCCTCTGCCTCCCATCATACTTCACCCATTTCTCACCGATTTCCAGAGAAAAGGTCAGCGGCCCACGGTTCACCGACACCGAGTTCTTGTTCTTTTCCCATACTGCGACCGCAATCTGAGCTGGAAACTCTATCTCTACAGTGTCACCATCTGCCCACACGCGCTCAATCACCGCGTATGAAAGAGGTGGCAAAGTGGACTTTATAGGCTTGCCGTTGACTTTTATCTTAGTCCCTTTGCTCCAGCGCGGAATCCTAAGGTACAGCGGGAAGCGGACCTGCTTATCGTCAGGCAGCAAAACAGTCAATCTCACATACTCTCTGAATGGATAATCCGTAGTCTCCCGTATTGTCACGGTGGTCCCATCTCCGACCTTGGCCTTCACTTCAGATGCGCAGTAAAGCGATGCGCACAAGCCGTTGTCGGGTGTCGCCAACCACAGTTCCTCAGCGTAGTAGGGCCAGCCGTGAGAAACATTGTGCTGGCAGCACCGATACAGCCACGGACTGTAAGCCAGCATACAGCCCTTGTTTTGAACGCCCGGGTTCTTATTATGACGGTCGAGCTGAATCATATTTGGCGCCGTAAGATAGTGCAGTCCTTTCAAGTCTGCCGGCCGCGATGCAGGAAAGGAATTAAACGCCACGTATTCGCACCGGTCGGCCCACAGTGGATTGCCCGTAATCTTCACCAACATCTCAAAGCTGTGCATAAACTCCACCATCGAGCATGTCTCCGCCGCCTGTCGCGGCCCGTAGTAACCCTCCCGGCAGTTCTCATCCGCTCCGAACATACCACCCGGCACCTGCCCATACAGCCCCATCACCGTGTCGTAATTTCTCTCCGCCGCACGCACAAACTTAGGGTCCTTCGCCTGCATATAAAAAACAGCAGGCTGCCGGAAGCACTGCGCAATATTCACACCGTGCCCGCTCGCAAGCTTTTCCGTCCAGTTGCTCGTGTGCTCATGGATTTTCCTGGCCAAATCCAGAAGCCATTTCTCGCCCGTCCGGTTGTACAGCCAGTAAACGCTTTCGAGGTTGTCGCCCGCCCGCCGCTTCTGCCAGGACCTCGGCAGAAAATCCTCGTCGGGAACCGAAAGCTGCCAGCGGAAATAGTTCGTCATAAATGGCAGCACCCGCTTGTCCTCCGTGAATTCATAATACGACTGCAGGCAGTTAAGTGCTATCATGTTCGGCCACAGGTCCGGCTTGCCACCCTGCTTGGTCAGATTCAAACGAGGCCCGAACCAACCATCCTCCCGCTGACTTGAAAGAATCCCCTCAATCCACTTCCGCGCCTCATTGATAATCCGTTCGTCCTTGAGCACATATCCCAGGTCACCGTATCCCTTCAGCCAGTAGGGCAGCTCCTCCCACCCGTAGTCCCCTTTGCCTTCGGGGCTCAGCCACGCGTTGCCTTCCGCCTTGCACCACTTGCTAAGCTCCGGCAGATGTCCTACCATACCATCTGCCTCCAATTCCAACATATGCCTAAGCCAGCCTTCGGGAGTGATTGAGCCAATCGGCAGTTTCACAAACGGACTCGGCGCCAGAGGCGGACGATTCGATACATAAAAGCTGTTTCTCCTGTTGCTCGGTGGCTTCTTCACGACCCGAACCGTCATTTGCCCGCAGCCCGCCAGCACTAAACACCCAATACACAGCCCACATAGGATTTCTTTGAGCTTCATTTGCGCTGCCTCCTGAAAAACAGTTTCTTTTTCCCAAAGTGTAGCACGTAGCAGCGTGAAATCAACCCTCTCAACCCAATTGATTGTCGAAGTCCCAAAAATCTTGACGATATCATCAAGACTGCTTAATATTATCTTTGCCGCGGATGTGGCGGAATTGGCAGACGCGCAGGCTTCAGGTGCCTGTGGGCTTCGGCTCGTGGAGGTTCGACTCCTCTCATCCGCAATAAAACCCCTTTATTGGCGCAAACCCCCTCTTTTCTGCCTCATATCCACAAACCAGCCAACTATCTAACGCAAATTGTGCCGACAGGCCGATAATAAGTAATAATAGACTTAGTATTTACTCAGTCACAAATTGACGGTAATTAAGCGAATCACGAGTCACGAATTATGCTTGAAATCGCTCACGATTTTGAACGGGCCGCGGCAGGCTTGGGCCCCATAGTTACAGTCCTGCTCGGCTTAGCTTGTGTCGTGGTCGGATTATTTGTCTGGCTCGGCGGCCTCGGCTTTAGAAAACTTCTCGTCGCAATCGTAGGCGCCGCAGCCGGCGCTATCTGCGCCTTTTTCATAATCGGCCAGAACATCATACCAGCAATAGCCGCAGCAGTTGTAGCCGCTTGTTTAGCGGTTATCTTCGAGCAGATATTTATCACAATACTGACAGCAGCTTTGGCAGCGCTTGTGAGTTTTCTCCTTTCAGCCGAATTGCATAAAGCTGATTTCAGTCACGGATTAAAACACGCTTGTTCACAGTTGCCCATATATTGCTGGCCAATAATAGCCGCCGTCCTGATAATTTTTGTGGTGGCAGGATTTTACCTTTGGCGCCCAACTTCGGCTTTATGCTGTGCGGCTCTCGGCACGATACTCGTCTTTGCCGGTATGATTCTGTTGTTGTTGCACAAAGGCACCAGGCCTGTAAACTATATTAGCAGCAGAAGTTCGTTCTTTGCTGCCGTCTTTGTCGCAATGGTTGCCTTCGGCACGCTTGAGCAATTATTGTTCTGTAAACCCAGAATGGGGCAACCATGGACAAAAAGGCGAGCGAGAAGCACTGCAGACCCTGACGCAGAACACATAGATTGGCGGAATCGATAGGCCACGCCGAGAAAAACTGAAACGAAATTTAAAGGGGAAAACAATGGATTGTTTAGCTGTGCTCGCCCAGGCGGCTGGGGCCGCAGACGAAAGCACGCAAGCCGCAGGGGCAATCGTACCAATAGACTTGATTTGGAAACAGATTACCTCCCTTGGCCGGCTTGAAGCATTGACCTTTATGTCTTTCGGCGTAGTTTGTCTTTTCTACGGCTGGCGGGTCTTCAAAATTCTCGTAACAATAAGCTTTGCTCTCATTGGCTTATCTGTCGGCGTACTTACAAATCAACGCCTTATAGGAGGCAATGGCGTCTGGCTCGGCATCATAGGCATGGTGCTTTTTGCAGTCTTTTCCGTGCCGATGATGCGATGGGGAGTCAGTATCTTGGGTGCCGCCGCAGGCGGAATACTTGCAGGCGGAATATGGTACGCCTTCAAACTACCTGAACAATATATCTGGGCCGGCGCACTCGCCGGCGTTATTGCCGGCGGTATGATTTCCTTTATTATTTTCAAAATCGCCATTATGCTCTTCACCAGCTTCGGCGGCAGCGCCCTCATAGTCGTTGGTTTCTTGGCGATTCTATACCGCCACCTGCAAATGGCTGACCGCATTGAAGAACTGTTTTTTCAACGAAGTTGGTTTCTGCCCGTCGCTCTGCTGGTACCCACAGCCATCGGCGTGTTCGTTCAAAACAGATTCATAAAAGGCTCCAAAGACTGGGCCGTCTGACCACCTCGCCACTCTCAAAGAACAACTGTTCATCAATAATCAATCGCAAAGGTCATCCTGAGCGAACCGCAGCCCCTTTCATCAATTCTAAATCCACAATCGAAAGGTCCAAACCAAATACACCCAGGCCGGGCAGTAATGACTTATTGCTCTCATCATAGCGGCCAACTATTTGGGCAAGGGTTGAGCCATTCGCCAACAAACAGGTCCAGGTCCACCCAGTCAACGGCACCGCTGTAGTCCAGGTCGGCCCCGCCGCACCAGTTGTTCAGGTCGTTGCAGTCCCCATCCAGCCAGTGGGCGGCGAATGTTGCAAAGTGGCGGAATCCGACTATACATGAGGGCCCGGGGACAAGCTGAGTGTCACCTTGTCCCTGTGAGTCCGTGGTTGCATGTACCGACCCATAGTCGTCGGCAAGGGCGAAATAATAAACCAGCGAATACTCGCCGGGGTCCAATTCACACGTCGTGTCGTACGGATTGCCCGTGTAGTTGAAAACAGTAGCCTCAACAGGACCACTATACGTGAATACAAATGGCTCCTGATGGTTAGCCCCGCTGTACCCTACAGGCACAACACGAGTAGACCAACCAACGCTATAGATGGAAACCAGTTGCGGGTACTCATTGTTAATGGCAAAATAGCTTATCGAAGGGTTCACCCCAGGGGTACCGGCGGGTTCGAGCAAATACACAAACAGCATTTCACCCGGGTCAAGTCCGGAAAACCCTTCGAAGAGGTCAGGTACTAACGTGCTTGTGTCGTCATAGACATAGGAATACGCTGTCATACTCCAATCACCTGCGGAAAAGTACACTTCTTCTTCGTGAACTGCATCACCGCCGATGTTGGGGTTGGCTGCCACGGTGCCTATGGGAACAGCTGTGATGAGCGCCATTGCAGCCAAGATTACCGCTAATCTTCTCATCTTTACCCTCCCAATCCTTTGCTCTTCTGCCCAATAAAATGGGTTTGACTGTCCAAACTTTCGTCTGCTTTGGATTAGTCAAAAACCACGCTTTTTCGGGAAAGCTTGGCAGGAAACAAGAACAAACTTTCCACCACCTTTCCTGCTTATAATACAAATGTACCTGATTGACAGTAGAATGTCAAGGACGGTGCCGCCCTCCTGATATGTCAACTGTGAACAAAGCACTATAACATATTGTTGCATAGCGGCTCTTTTGCCCCAAAACCGGATGTTTTGAGCAAAACTGACGTCTAAGCGGAACGTAAATTAAGAAGTGGAATTTTATCAAAAAGCAAGAACTGGAAAAGTGAACCTTCCGGTACCCAGCGGACGTGGTTTTTCAGCCGGTCGGTTCGGATTTTCCCACGGGCTCGAGGCTTGCCAGGGCATCGGATTTGTCGTCAATAAACTCGAAGATGCCGTCGAAACAGGTAACGCGGAAGATGTTCTTGGTTACGGAGGAGGTGTTGCAGAAAACGAGCCTGCGACCGGAGTCGGTCAGGAGCTTGTAAAGCTGTATAAAGCCGGAAAGGCTCAGAGAAGTCATTATGTCCACGTTGGAGAGGTCGACGGCCACGTCGCAGTCGGTTCTTTGGCCGACAATTTCTATTACCTTGTCGAGTTCCTGTCTGATTTCCGGCTCAGCAGGTAATTCGACGAGAATGATATTGTCCGAGTAATCTTGGATCGCCATTTTATCTCTCCTGGCCTAAGTAAATTAAATTTTATCTGGTCTCAAATATGGAATCGGCACAATTTGGGACCAAGTTGAGCAAAAAGCCGGAGAATTGTTAGTGGAAACGGATAGATTGTTCAAATGATGCGAAAGAATTCCACCCTGTTGATGAAGGGGCTGAAATAGATTATCCTGTTTGCGAAATTTAAGGAGTTGCGTTTGAAATTAAAGGTTCATAGCCAGATTCTTATCGCCATTGTATTAGGGGTGGTGGTTGGGCTTTTGTTGAGAGAGAAGGCCGTCCATATCAAGATCGTCGGCGACATATTTATTCGGCTGCTCAAGATGATAATTATACCGCTGATTCTTGCCTCGATGGTGGCCGGTATTGTAAGTCTTGGTGACGTCCGCAAACTGGGTAGGATTGGTCTTCGAACTTTTATTTACTACACGGCGACCACACTTCTGGCTGTGCTTGTCGGACTGATTCTGGTTAATGTGATAAGGCCCGGGGCTCGTGTGAAAATGGGGAAGGAGGAAGCAGTTGAGCTGGCGCAGAGAGAGACGCCTTCGGCGGTTTCGATTGTTGAAGATATTGTTCCGGAGAATCTGTTCGCGGCGATGGCGCAGAACAAAGTGCTTTCCATCATATTCTTTTCCCTCCTTTTGGGTGTCGCCATAAGTAGCGTTGGGGAAAAAGGTCGGGGATTAGCACTTCTGTTTGATGCGTTTAGCGGCGTTATGATGAAGATAACCGGCTGGATTATGCGCTTGGCGCCTTTTGGGGTGTTTGCGCTGATGGCCTACACGATAGGTTCAATGGGGCTGAGAGTAATAAAACCCCTGATTTTATATATGGCTACGGTGGTTGTGGGGCTTGGTATTCACGCCATAGTGACACTGCCGGCGCTGTTGTCTATTTTCGGGCGGTATTCTCCTTTGAAATTCATAAGGGACGTATTCAGTGCGGTCGCAACGGCTTTTAGTACGGCGAGCAGCGCCGCGACGCTGCCGATTACGATGGACTGCGTTGAGAAAAACGCGGGCGTATCGAATAAGGTGGCCAGCTTTGTGCTGCCGCTGGGCGCTACGGTGAATATGGACGGCACAGCCTTGTATGAAGCGGTAGCCGCAATGTTCATTGCTCAGGCTTATAACATACCTTTAACTATCTGGCAGCAGGTGATTATTATGCTCACGGCAACACTGGCATCTATAGGGGCCGCGGCGATTCCGGGGGCCGGGCTTGTCACGATGGTCATTGTGCTAAAGGCGGTGAACCTGCCGCTTGAAGGTATCGGAATGATTTTAGCGGTAGACAGGCTGCTGGACATGCTGCGAACGGCGGTAAACGTATGGGGAGATGCCTGTGGCACCGCCGTGGTGGCTCGCTTAGAAGGTGAGCAATTGAACCAAGCGGTTTCGGACGACTTGTAGGTACTTGTACAAGGCAGGGAAGTGACTGTGGACAAAGAGATGCTATTTCCAACGGCGCGGTCAGGAGGCCGCAAAGCATGTGTCTTGACTTTGTTTGCAGTCATCGGTGTTGCGTTGGGAACATTAGCCGCAGGCTGCGCTGACACTTATCATGTCTGGGAGAAGGTAGAAATTACATTGCGCGCCGAGAAAGCCTATGAGAATCCCTATAGGGACGTCGTGGTCTGGGTTGACTTAAGAGGGCCTGGATTCAACAAACGCTGCTATGGATTCTGGGACGGCGGCAATACCTTCCGCGTACGTCTCTTGGCTACTGCTGCCGGGAAGTGGACATGGAAGAGCGGGTCCAATCAAACCGATTCAGGTCTAAACGGCAAAACAGGTGAATTTACTGCCACGAGTTGGTCTGAAGCGGACAAGAAAGAGAATCCCTGCCGACGGGGAATGGTCAAGTCATCTGCAAACGGTCACGCGTTTGAATACTCCGACGGCACTGCTTTTTTCCTTCTTGGTGACACGTGGTGGTCGGCTGGAACCTTTCGCTACCCATGGCACGATGATAATAAGCAACATCCTATTGGGCCGAAGGCTGGGTTTAAGGATTATGTGAAATTTCGGCGCAAACAAAGATTCAATTGCATCGCGATGATTGCGGCGTTTCCAAACTGGGCCAATGATGATAAACCCCCAAGGTTCGATACAAGCGACGGGACACAGTTGCGTTCGGCCTGGCCGCAGGCCGGCACCAAGAGCGCAAAGGAAATGACCGATGAAGAAGGTAATCGCGCATTTGCCTTTCCGGGAAAGGTGCCGAGCTATGAGGATTATTTTCCCGACGTTGAGCAGATTAACCCGGCCTATTTTCAGAGCCTCGATGAGAAAATTGACTACCTCAATGCCAACGGGTTTGTACCATTCATAGAGGTAACTCGGCGTGACATCGGGCCCGCGTGGAAGAAGTATTACCCGTGGCCCGAATCTTACACGCGATATATCCAGTACCTCTGGAGTCGTTATCAGGCCAACATCTGCTTATTTAGCCCGATTCATTTTGATTCTCGCAAGAGCCTCGCGGCGGAGCATTGGAACCTGGCTGCCAACAAAGTGATTGAAAAATATGGTCCTCCTCCCTTTGGCACACTGGCAGGCTGCAACCCTGCAGGTTCATCACTGGAATACTTCGACCACAGAAGTAACTCAAAGTGGATTACGTTTCATCAAATAGGTAACTCACACCGCCATAAGAGCTACTCATATCTGACGGAAATTTTCAACGCCTCACCGCCGTTGCCGAGTATCAACGGTGAGCCTTACTACGCAGGGATGCATGGAGCAGCAGGTGGTTCCGAGCAATCCGGCCTAAATTGCCGTTCGCATATGTACGGCAGTGTGCTCTCCGGTGGCTACGGAGGCCATATTTACGGGGCCGGTGACAGGGCGCCAAAAGGCGGCGCAATGTGGGCGGGAGAGGTCGAAGATGTTGACAAGCCTCATATTTGGGACGCCATAAAATGGCCGTCGGGCGACCAAATGCGACACCTGCGAACTTTTGTTCTGTCCGAAGGCCGCAACTATCAACAGTTGCAGCCTCGGGTAGAACTGGTCCGGCCTAACAAGTCGAAAGCCGAAGGACATTCCGGATGGGATGGATGTGTGGGATGGGCCTATTGTTCCCGCACAGCTAACAAGGATTTATTCTTGGTTTACTTCGAAAAATACTGCGACCGAGCGACTGTGTCCGGTGCGATACCCAACGGCAAATACACGTTGCGCTGGTTTGACACTCGCAACGGCGAGTGGCTCAATGAGGAAGTTTTTGTTACTGATGGGGAGGGTAAAATTGTCCTGCCGAACTTTCCAGGCAATTTGGCAAAGTCCGATACCGATTGGGCTCTGAAGCTTACTTTGACAAGCAGTTGACGATTAATCTTTGCAGGCTGCTAAGACCTTAGTTTATGGTTTGAGTGCGTTGGCCTTTTGATGTTGCGAATCTGCGGGCAATGTAATATAATCCGGCACGGGGAGAATCAATACCAGGGACGGTGGTTTTATGGTTGGCCTTATTAGCAAACCCGATACTCGTCAGAAGCTGGAGATACTCAGTGCCGATGCGCAGTATGACTTGGCGTGCGCGTGCACTTGTAACGAAGAAGGCCGAAGGCGAGGCAGCGATGGAAAATGGATATATCCGGTGACACTGCCGAACGGCGGCAAAAGCATACTGTTTAAGACGCTGCTTTCTAATGTGTGCACGA
>CAZOUM010000032.1:0-35211 GCA_964582985.1 uncultured Pirellulales bacterium
GCGAAAGAAAAAAATAATTCGATTTTTGTTTCACTTATCTGCAATATTTTACTTGCGATAGGCAAAGGTATTGCTGGCATATTGGCAAACAGTAATGCCCTTGTAGCTGACGCCGTACATTCGGCGACTGATGTCACCGCTTTTTTTATAAATTATCGTGCCTGCAAAGATTGCCAAATATATGGCAGGATTGACAGGAAGAAGACGAGTAAAAAAATCAGCCAAAGAATCGTTGAGACCGAGATACGGGCAACATATTACATGGGGATTTTTCTTTTCACGATTGGTTTGGCTATTTGTTTCCACAATTTTATGGTCCTTGTGCTTGATAGAGTAGAAAAGCCGGATTCTATAAGCGTTGTTGTTGCTTTTATCGTGCTGGCTGTCTATGCCGGCCTATATAAATATTCAGAAAATAGTGATAATAAAGTTGCAGAAGATTGTGTGCTTACAAGTAAAAATACACATTGGCAGAATAAGATGAACCTGGTTTCCGGTACCGTAGTTGTAATTGGACTGACAGCATCAATATTGGGCTTTATTTTCATGGATGAATTAGCTGCCGTTGTTGTCGGCAGTATTTTGATAGCGATGGGTGTCAAGTTGATTATAGAAACCAGACAAGAGCTTAGCATAGCAGCCCAGCGGTATTTTAAGACCACAGTTTTCAGTAGTATCTTAATATCAGTAGTCTTAGCAGCTATTTCACTCTCGATTCAATTATAGAAGTAAATTATGTCCGGCAAAAGAAAGCTGCCAAAGGTAGCCATATTTATATTGTCTATCCTGGTCTTTTTGAATTTAACGCCTGAGTGCTTTGCAGAGTTAGTAACAAAAAAAGACCTTGCAGATGTTTTGCCGGCTGCCAATGCCTTTGCCAGGAAGACAGAACCATTCCCTCATTTCGTCGGCTACACTACTGACGGTGGACATCTTATGGGGGCAGTTTTTCTGACAACAGAAATTGTTCCAGACGAGAGCTGGGGCTACCGGGACCAGATAGCAACCCTGGTTGGCGTAGATGCAAGGGGAAAAATTACCGGCGTTAAGGTGCTGAGCGAATTTGAGAGTCCAAGATATATAAAAGGATTTCTGGCCGATGAAAGCTGGTTTTTGAGGCAATTCGAAGAAAAGGATGCAGGTGACAACTTTATCCTCGAATCAGATGTAGACGCTATAACAGGAGCTACGATAACTTCAAGCACGGTTACCCGCTCAATAAAAGCAGGCATGGAGTTGGTTACAGAGCAGGTTTTACGCCAGCACGTAGATAAAGACAGCCCTGTCAAACACTTATTTTTCCAACACCTCCTCTGGCAGATAGATTTTATATTCCTATGGATTATGGTTGGCCTGGCGTTCTGGTCATTTTTCAAAAAGAATGAATCCTTGCGTTATTTTATATTGGGGCTGAGCTTTGCCTATTTGGGCATTTTCATGGGAGGCGGGTTTTCCATAAATGATATTTTAAGGCTTTTATCTTTTCACAACCCTGTGTTCCTGAACAACCTGTATTGGTACAGTCTTGTTATTATCGCAATTGGTTTAACAGTTTTCGCAGGGAGATTTTATTGCGGCTGGCTTTGTCCTTTCGGTGCCATTACCGAGGTGCTATTCCGTCTGGTGCCAATAGAATGGAAGATTACCGGAGAGGCTGACAAGTACTTGAAAGTTGTAAAATATGTCAATCTTGGGATTTTACTTCTAATCGGCCTTTTGTTTGCAAACAACGTCCTTGCAATTTATTTAGCCGGCATTATAGAACCATTTGCCACATTTTTTAATCTGCACGGCGATTTGATATCCTGGATATGGCTTTTATTAATGCTGGTTTTTTCGGCTGTTATATCGAGGTTTTATTGTAGATATTTCTGTCCGTTGGGTGCGTTTTTCGCGTTAGTGAGCGGGATTTGCTCTTTCTTGCGACTAAGGTTGATAAGCGTTAATTTGCCGGAAGATAACTGTAAAGGCTGCAGGTTGGCTCAAAAAAAATGCCAAATGAATGCTATCAGCTACGATAACCAATTAAAGAGACCCGGCATAGCCGGCAATGAGTGTTTTATGTGTAATACCTGCGCGGCAATCTGCCCGGTAGAATCGAAAAAGCTCTGATGAGGATCGCAATGAGACATTGGTTAAGGAGAAACTGGTTAATCGTTATAACAATTATATCGCTGACTCTAAATGTTCTTGCAGCCGTTGTCCTTTATCAAGATTCAAAAACAATAGTCGATAACCATGAAAAAAGTCTTATTAAACAGAAACCCCTGGATTATGAAACTTTCAAGGACCAGTGGGGCAGTGCATGGCTCGGATTAGAGGTTTCTGAGGTTACCCCGGAAATAGCAGCAGCGGTCCGGCTCGATAAGGTCCAGGGGGCCCTGGTCAAAAGCGTTGCACCCGGTTCTCCAGCTGATAAGGCAAATATAGAGCCTGGGGACGTAATAGTTTCGTTCAATGGCAGGAAGATAAGAACCGCCAAGCAGCTTCAAGGCGATTTATTAGGGAGTGAAATAGGCAGCGAAGTCTATATGTGTGTGGTAAAAGGTGATTATACAATTACGGTATATGCAGTGCCTAAAGAAAGACCGTCATATTTGCAGCCTGTAACCAAAGCGTTACCATGGCTCGGGGCAAAAGTCAGTGAGGTTCTTTTTGGCAGTGACCAGGCGAAAAAGCTTGAAGAAGTTGGAAAAGCAGGCGGCATTTTAGTTGAAGAAGTTATTCGTAATTCTCCTGCCGAAGAAGCGGGCCTGCAAGTTGATGACATTATAATGTCTTTTAATTCCCGTAAAACGAGAACGTTAAGGGAATTTCTGTCTGATCTTGCCGGCTCTGAACCTGGTGACGAAATTCCTATGTGCATAATAAGGGAAGATATACGCAAGACAATATATGTCACCTTAACACGAAAATCCTCGTTTACCAATATATGAAAATCAGTCAAAAATGCTGATTGTTTCCGAGAGGATGGAAAATTACTTTTTTGGAGGCAATATTATGTTAAAAACAAATCTCAAGCATCTGGTATCGGAAAAAGAATTAAATGAACTTATATCAAGCAACGAAAATGTTATGATCTGCTGAGGAAGGATGGGACGTATGTGTATCCCGGTATACGCGATTATGGAATCATTGGAAAAGAAGTATCCCAACGTACAATTCAGCCTGCATTATCTTGCGTGAACTGAAAATGCCCCGACAATAGGCGTACAATAACAAGGCTGCC
Source organism: uncultured Pirellulales bacterium (assembly GCA_964582985.1). Taxonomy (GTDB): domain Bacteria; phylum Planctomycetota; class Phycisphaerae; order Sedimentisphaerales; family Anaerobacaceae; genus CAZQYB01. The sequence continues at coordinate 3,230 of CAZOUM010000032.1, forward strand.
ATCAATCGACCCAGGAGGTACCGGCCCCGAAGATGACCATGTCACTACGTTGGAGTATGATGCCTCCGGTGAGTATCTGGTCCGTGTAATAGCACCAGGCAATCGGATAACGACTTACAGCTACCGAACAGCAGGCACTCCACAGCAAATGCACGCACTATTGTCTATAGAATATCCGGATTCTACACACCGATACTTCATATATGATGTTAACGGCAGACTAAGCTACTTTTAATAAATTTTGAACAGTTTGCAGATGCAGTCGTAAAGGATGATTCTTCCGGCGATTCAGCGTCTCGACCGCCTTGATAATTGCCTTCTCCAGATTCTCCACTGTCTCAAAATAATAGTTGTGTATTGCCGAACGCTTCAAGTGCCCCCAGAACCGCTCGATCAAAGTTAAGTTTGGTGCATACGTGGCATTCCAAATCATCGTCAGTCTGTCTCGATGGTTTTCGATATATTCTCGCACGGCCTTTGTGTGATGAATGGAACAGTTATCCAAAAACAAATATACATGTTCGCGGTCACCGTAAATATCTTCCACAAGCCAACGCAAAAAATCTAAGAATTCGCTGCTGCGTTTCTTCTCGGCAATCAACGCCGTAACCTCTCCCGTCATTGCATCTAAGGCACCGAAAACCGGCACCTTCCGGTTGACCCCAGCCGATGGGACAATTACTCGCCGACCAGCAGCGGGACAAGCACGGATGAATATCGAATACTGAACATCGAATATCGAATGGTGAATTATAGATGGGGCCAGATCCCTCCGCTTCGCTGCGCTCGGAATGATTTTATGAAAGCGTGTCTCCTGTTACGGTATACAATACCGTAATAGGTTCTAATGCGGTATTGAGGCCGCAGAAAGGAGACACGCATATGGAGATTATAGCATTGGATGCCCACAAACGCTACAGTCAAGTTTGTGTGCAAAATCAAGATGGACAGTTTCTTTGCGAAAAAAGGATTAATCACAACAGAGGAGCGATAAAGCAGTTTCTCGCTGACTGGACGACAGGAGCTAATGTGGCGCTTGAGACGGTAGGCAACTGGTACTGGATAGTTGATGAGATTGAGCAGGCACAGATGCAGCCAAAACTTGTACATGCACACAAGGCTAAACTTATGCTCGGTTCAATCAACAAGACGGACAAGCTGGATGCCCGTGGGCTTAATAAGTTACAAAGAACCGGCACATTGCCGACAGTTTGGATTCCGCCGGGTGATATTCGCGATCACAGGGAATTGCCCCGGACCCGGATGGTATTTGCCAATCTACGGACCCGTCTTAAGAACAGGATACATTCGGTGTTTGATAAGTATGGTTTGCATACAGATTTTGACGGCATATCCGATATATTCGGCTCTCGAGGACGAGAGCAGATGGCGTTAACGATTAAGCAGTTGCCCTCAGAGACTTGTTATACGCTGCGTTGTTTGCTGCGTCAGCTTGATATGGTCGAAGGTCAGATACGGCGAATTGAAAAACGGATGAAAAAAGTATTCTCTAAAACCGAGCAAGTAAAGAGGTTGATGACACTCCCTGGGATAGGGTTTATTCTTGCAGTTGCCATAGCTAACGAGATAGGTGATATATCCAGGTTTGCAACACCGCAGAGACTTGCAAGTTATGCAGGAACAGTTCCCCGTGTTCACAGCAGCGGCGGACATACCAGGTATGGCAAGCTGCGAAGTGATGTGAATCATTATCTGAAGTGGGCATATTCGGAGGCAGGTAATTCAACGGCGGTTAATCACAAGCGACTTCCATTCAGGCATACCAGCAAACTATACAGGCGGATCAGGGAAAAGAAGGGACATGCCAAGGCGGTGGGGGCTGTTGGCAGGCACCTGGCTGAGGCGAGTTTTTGGGTATTAACACGAAATGAAGATTATAAGGAACCCGAGGTTAAATCGGTTTCACCGACGGTGGCCCAAGCGCGACACTTGTCATGAGCTCTTGAAGCTCGCGGAATGAATGCGACAGGCTGCCGGAAGAAACTCATGCCGCATTGACGGCGAAGAGATGACTTGGGTGAAAACCATTAAGGGTAATTGGGTAAACGACTTAAAAATATATTTGACATAAAACACGCTTTCAGAGATGACAAGATGATGGGTGCTCGGTCGGCGTCAGGACGAGGGGGTATGATAAGCGGTTCTGTTTCGACCAGAAGGCGCTGAGAGAAAGAGTGAAATACGTCGAAGGGCACAAGTCAAACGGAGAGGGAAGTGTTGACCGTCAGCAGAGCTGGGGGGTGCGTGGGGAGGTATTGCCCCCGTCGCAAGCGACGGGGCTAAACAAATCCTGCCATGGTGATGGTGATGGCAGGGCTAACCATTTTCAGATTTTTTTCATTCCCGGGGGCAGTTCGATGCCGACGCGGCCCTCAGCTTTTTTGAAATCTACTATAACCTCAACGGCGGCCTTCGGTTCATCGACCACCGTGAAGACATCCGTATCTTCCGGTGAGATGTAGTCGTGTTCTTTGAGCATTTTTTCGTTCATCCAGTTAATCAGGCCGTCCCAGTATTCGGAGCCCATCAAAATGACGGGGAAAGTTGCCTGCTTTAATGTCTGAATGAGTACGAGTGATTCGTAGAACTCGTCCATAGTTCCGTAACCGCCGGGGAAGACAATGAAGCCGTGGGCGTATTTGAGGAACATTACCTTGCGACAGAAGAAGTATCTGAAGTGCAATGACAGATTCTGAAATTCGTTCGGTACCTGCTCCAATGGCAGTTCGATGTTAAGGCCGATGCTGCGGCCGCCGGCTTCTGCAGCTCCTTTGTTTGCGGCCTCCATAATTCCGCCACCGCCGCCGGTCATTACGGCGAAGCCTGCCTTTGCTATTTCTGCAGCGGTTTTCACGGCGAGTTTGTAATACTTCTGGTCCGGCTTTGCCCGTGATGAGCCGAAGAACGATACAGCGGGGCCGATGGAACCAAGCTCATCAAATCCTTCGACAAACTCGGCCATTATTCTGAATAGCCGCCAGAGGTCCTTTACCGGTTTATCAATAACGTCCATCATAGAAAAAACTCTCCTTCAAATCTTGTCTCTTGCGGTTCCTGGTTCGATTCATGATTTCACAGACCATCCTACCACAAGGCCGGGTTGTTTGCAGCAGGGCAATGTTTTGCAATCGGGCAGTTTTGGCAATCCGGCTTACGTGCACTGCAGATGTTTCGCCCGTGGAAAATCAACAGGTGACTGAACAGTGTCCAGTTTCTCTTAGGGACTATTTCGGCCAAATCAAATTCCAACTTTACCGCATCCCTGTTTCCAGAAAGTCCCAGCCGCCGGGAGAGGCGAATAACGTGGGTATCACAGGCTATGGCCGGCTTTCCGAAGACGTTGCCCAATACGACATTTGCCGTTTTTCTGCCCACGCCAGGAAGTGTTGTCAGCTCCTGCATTGTGTCGGGGACTTTGCCTGCGAATCGCTCGATTATCTGTGAACAGGCGCCTTTGACGCTGAGTGCTTTGTTGTGATAAAAGCCTGTGGTTCTTATGTCAGACTCGATTTGCTTTATGTCGGCCTTTGCCCAGTCTTTGGCTGATTTGTATTTTTTGAAAACTTTCCTGGTGACTATGTTCACTTGCGCATCCGTGCACTGAGCCGAGAGAATTGTCGCGATTAGAAGTTGCAGTGGGTTTGTGAACCGAAGCGCGGTTTTTGCGTCGGGGTATGCCTTTTTCAAGATTGGCAGGATTTTTCTGACTCTCTCGGCGGCTTCGGCCTTGTTAACTCTTGTCTTCACCTTTTTTACTGTTGTTTTTTTTGGCATAGATGTTATGGAGAAGGTAGTTTTTTCAAATGTGTTTTTAGCTGGTCGCCAAAGGCCATACCTCGCCATCTGGTCGGTTCGGTTTTTCCCGGAGCAAACAATATGCTGACGGGGACACCCGGTTCCTTATACACATTTTTTAGGGCAATCGTCGCGGGATAGTTTCTTACCGTAGTATCGGCTTTGATGGCCAGGACACCTTTTTGTTCAATTAGTTCGGCGATGTCTTTTCGGCGATAAACAAGCTTGTCTGCAGCTTGGCAGCTGAGGCACCAGTCGGCTGTGAACTTAATCAGCACAGGTTTTTCCTTGGCCTTAGCAGTTTCTATGGTTGTGGCATCGTACTTTTGCCAGTCAATAAGTTCCTCGGCCGGTGCAGGCAAAAAAGCCCATCCTGCAGCGACAGCCAAAACTACGGCGATGATTCTTATAGTCCACTTGCGTGGTGGTTTAGTATTGTAAGTTACCCAGCCGGCCCACATCCAAACGCAAAACGCGAGTATTACAGCAAAATAAAGTACGCCGGTTGTGCGGGCTTGCGGCAGGGCGGCGATAAGCTTTACTGCAATAATCAGCAGAATGAATCCGATTGTTTGTTTGAATAACTCCATCCATCGGCCCGGCTTTGGCGTGCGCTTCAGTAGGGCCGGCATTGAGGTGAGTATCGCGTAGGGGACAGCCATTCCGACGCCAATAATCATTATTGCGAGCGTGCCAAGCGGTAAAGACTGACCTTGTGCCCAGGCGAAGGCCGCTGCCAGAATTCCAAAGCTGCAGGGTGTACTCAGTATGGCTGCCAAAAGGCCCATTCCGACAGCTCCGGTATAGCCTTTGCCGGAACCGGATTTGCCTGCAATTGAAGATGGGACAGTGATTGTAAAGAGGCCGAACATAAACAGTGCCAGCACGACCAGCAGAAGCGCCATACCTGCAACAAAGGCTGGATTACGAAACTGGTCTCCCCACTGCAGAGCCGTGCTGTAGAAGACCTGCAAAATGATGTTTGCGCCTGCGAGGCAGGCGAAGAACAGCAATATCCCAAGACAAAAGGCAAGGCCCATTACTGTCGACCTGCCTTTGCTCTGTTTTGCCTGCTCGACGATTCGCATAATAATGAGTGGCAGGACGGGCCAGACGCAGGGCATAATATTCAAAGACAGTCCCGCGAGAAATGCCAGGCCGAGAGCGAACCAGACCGAGTAGCGCGGCCCTTCAACTATTTCATATTCTTCTGGGGCAATTTCGAAGCTGATTTCTTTCCAGGAATCAGACTGGCTGTAATCAATTGTTACGGGCAGTGTTTTCTTGAATGGCTCCAGGCAGACAATGTCGGTACAAGCCTGGCCGGAAATCGTAACGTCGACGCGACCGGTAAGCTCAGTTGGAACTTTGACTGTTTTGATTGGTACAAAGACAGTGAAGTGTCCCGCATACACCTTGACCTTGGTACCCAGGGGGTCCACAAAGATGTCCCACATCGGAAGGACGGTTTTACCGAAGACAAAATCTCGTGCATTGGCGTCGACTATCAGTTCGAAGCCGGAGGCAGTAGCGCTTTCGGGCGTTGCGTAGTAGTGAAGGTCGTTGGGTCCCTCAAATATGACAGCGATGCCGGCCCGGCCATCCATGCGGGCGGGTTCAAGACGGGCGGACGCAGCTTTGTCTCGGAGTCCGGTTAACTCAACGGGGGCGGTGGACGTATTTGCACTTTGGCCCTGTGCGACACAATTGGCCAGGAAAACGCAGATTATCCACAGGATGGCAGCAGGTTTTTTCCGCATAGGCGAATCAGAGGCAGTTGGAATAAAGATAATATTAGCTTTCCGGCTTTTTCTGTTCTTTTTTTTGTTCGGCTTCTTGCTGCTGCTCTTTTTCCTGTTCGGCGGCCAACAAATCTGTGACTGTGGGCTTATCCAGCTCGCCGCCTTGGAGAATCACCTTCACATCATCGGCATCGAGAGTTTCGTATTTTAACAGGGCTTTTGCTATACGATGAAGCTTATCTTTGTTCTTTTGTATTAATTCTTTTGCTTTTTTATACGCCTCTTCGGTAATTTTCTTTACTTCGCTGTCAATTGTCTCGGCGGTTCTTTCGGAATATTCTTTCTCACCGGGCAGCATGTACATTCGGTCTTTGAGGCCCATGTCCGGCTCGTAACTAATCAGCCCAAGCTCATCACTCATACCCCAGGTCAAAATCATTTGCCTTGCGATCTTGGTAGCCTGGAGAATATCCGATTGAGCGCCGCTGGATATATCGTCGCAGAAGATTACTTCTGCGATTCTTCCGCCGAAACACACCTGCAGCAGCGCCATACAATATCTTTTCGTAAATATGGTTCTGTCTTTTTCCGGCAGGGCGAAAGTGGCCCCGCCCATTGGTCCGCGCGGGATGATGCTTACCTTGTGCAGCGGGTCCGCATCTTCGAGCAGGGATTGTACGAGGGTATGGCCGGCCTCGTGGTAGGCGGTGATTTCTTTTTCCTTTTGGTCTATTACCCTGCTTTTCTTGGCTCTTCCCCATCGGACCTTATCACGTGCTTCCTCCAGGTCGGCCATTTCGACGAAGTCCTTGTTGGCCATAGTTGCCGCAAGGGCAGCTTCGTTGATGATAGCGGCGAGGTCCGCGCCGCTAAACATGGGAGTTCCACGTGCGAGTCTTTCCAAATTGATGTTGGGCTCCAATTTTACTTTCCTTGCGTGGACCTTGAGAATATCGACTCGGCCCTTCAAATCCGGGAAGGGGACGTAAATTTGCCTATCGAATCTCCCCGGGCGTGTCAGCGCATGGTCCAGGATGTCGGCGCGGTTGGTTGCCGCGATGATTATTACCTGGTCGTTTGTATCGAAGCCATCCATTTCGACCAAGATTGCATTTAGTGTCTGTTCGCGCTCATCGTGTCCGCCGCCGGCGTAACCTGCGCCGCGTTTTCGTCCGATTGCGTCGACCTCGTCGAGGAAGATGATACAGGGTGAGTTTTCCTTGGCCTGTCTGAACAGGTCTCGAACGCGCGATGCGCCGACGCCGACAAACATCTCCACGAAATCGCTGCCGGATATGCTGAAGAATGGGACGTCTGCCTGGCCGGCTATTGCTTTTGCAAGCAGCGTCTTTCCGCAGCCTGGCGGGCCTACGAGTAAAACGCCTCGTGGGATACGACCGCCGAGGCGTTGGAATTTTTTCGGGTTTTTCAAGAATTCGATAATCTCTGCGACCTCTTCCTTCGCTTCCTCGACGCCGGCCACGTCCTTAAAGGTGACTTTGACGCGGTCCTTATTTTGCAGTCGATGTTTGCTTCGACCAAATGACATCAGCATTCCGCCGGCCCCGCCGCGAATGTTTCGGGCAAAGAAGAAATAGAAGAACGCCACCAACAGAAGTAACGGCAGTACCCATTGCATCAGCATAATGAGCCAAATTCGCTGCTTGGCCATCTTCCATTTGACTCCGCTCTCGGTCAGGAGTTCAACAAGTTTCTCGCTCATAATCTCCTGCCGGTAATCTACAAGGAACGTGCCTGGTTTCTTTTCTCCTCGTATTTCGATGCCCTCTTCGTTGAACTTGCCTACAATCTCAGTGTCCTTCACCACGACGCTTTCGATATGTCCGTCAGAGAGGTACTTGACAAATTCATTCCACCAAATCTCATCGGTTTTGTGCCATTGTCGGTACGTCGTCCACACCGTCAACAGCACAAGTCCGATTACAAGGTAGGTCAATGGGCTGCGTTTAGAGGTTGGCAGTGGTGGTTTCTGAGTCGGTCTTCTTTGCGGGCCGCGACGTTGCTGGCTCGGTTTTCTATCTCTATTGTTACTCATATTTGCTATCTCGCGTCTCGTATCTCGTGGTTTGCGATTAGCCTGGCGTTCACAATCAACGCGATACGTTTTTTACCATCTCTTTTCCATCAATTCTACGATTCTCTGTGCCAGCTTGTTTGCGGCCAGGCTCGAGGCGTAGTCGAAGTCCTGTTGTAGCAAACCCGAATAGCTCGCCGAGGCCATGGCAGACTGGCTGTCTATTAGTAATTCGCCGGTTTTTAGATTTTTCCAGTTGACTGTCGCCCGCAGCTCCACCTCGAATTCCAGTGGCTTTCCTGTCTCTCGTTCGATGGTGGGCGCCGACCGGCCGAGCGAAGATATTTGTCCGCTTATCACCGTGTCAGCCAGGTCTCTGCTCGAGACTATTTTATAAGGCGTGTCAGCCTCGATACGTTTCGCCAAAGCGTTGCTCAGTTCATACTCGACGTCACGCCAAAAGCTTCTGTTGTCGAACATTTCTACGTAGACGCTGCTGACATCTTCGGGAAACATCGCGTCGTTGGAATAGCCGCTGATTTGGCTGCATCCGCAGAGACAAAAGGGTATAACAAAGAGCGTAAGAGCATAAGGGCACAAGGGTACAAGATACTTTTGGTTTATGTGCCTGTAGTTTAGGGATTTGTGCCGGTCATTTTTGACTTTTTCTTTTTTCATTTCTTTGATTTTTTCCCCCGGCAAGTTTTCGAAGTTTGCTATTTCCCTGAATACATTTTGTGCCATTTGTCGAGAGCGCCTTCCTCAAGGCTGTAATTATCTTCTACCATTCGGTAATAAGAATTAGCAGCCAGTTTACTACCGGTTTTTTGATAATATCGGCCGATACAGAACTGTTTATAAGCCAATTGTTCATTTATTTTCTTGATTCCTTCCTCGATACGGTTTTTTTCTCGCTCAGATAGTAGTTTTTTCAAATCTTTATTTGTTATGAGCTCCTCGTAGTGGTTTCTTGCGATGATTAGAGTAGAGGCGTCATACTTCGGTCCTCTATATGAAATGTGTTTGCATCGGGCCATACTAAGCAGTGTCTCTTTACGGCGAAGCAGTGCGTTTTCTTGACGGAGTAATAGCTCTTTACGAAGAGGGTCCGTCGGGCGTTTTTCAAATTTAAAGAGCTTCAAACCAGCATCAGACCAGCAATTGTAGGCCTCCTCGTAGATATCAAACCGGCGGTTATAGGCGTGCTCGAGCCTTCCTCTTTTTTCATAGCTTTCTGCCAGCGTTTTTGCGGCTTTTCTTCCAATTGGTGTATCAAGGCGCTCGCGGTCAATAATTCCGTCGATAATTCTAACGCCCTCGGCGTATCGTCTTATTTTAAAGATACCGAGCACTCTCCTTTTTTCGCCGGATAAAAACTTTCCGGCTATATAAAGCTGTCTGTCTGGGGCCACTTCAGCAAACTTGCTTGTTTGGCGATATTGGTCCAGGAATTTATTATAGCTTCTAAGGGCTTTGGTGAATTTCCTTTTGCAGAGGTACATCTCCGATTTGACGAAAACATCAAATGCACAAGGGTCGGTTTTGTCATTCGGGTCATTGGGGTCGGGTCCGACCATTTCCGGAAAGTCTTCCTTGAATTTTTTGTACTGTTCCTGAGCGGCCTCGCATTGCCCACCATAAACTAAGTCCTTTATTTTAGCTGTCACCTCATCGTATTTGGATAGATGCTGCAATTGGCCGCTTTCGGTCAGACGCAGCATTTCCGCCGAGAACACGGGCGAAGTGCACAGAACCGATATTGCGGCGGCTAATATTATGAATCGAAATCTGTATCTGAGCATAATTGGTTACCCTCTGAGCATAGTAACTTTAAGTCGACCAACATTATACCTGTTCTTGAGGCTGTTGCAAGGCTGCATTTTAAATATGCAATCGGTGATTTTTCCGCGGCAATTGCCGTTTTGGAGTTGTTGCCGTGCCCTGAGTTGGGCTCGGCAGCAGGGGTGCACGGCAGTAAAGCCTTGAGAAGGTGAATTTTAGCCGGGCTTTATCCAAGAGCTCCGGCTAATCAGGTGGTGACTGGGGCGTAAATCAACTATCATAGTCTGGCTCCCCGCTGCCAGGCAGATTAGGATTTGCAGCTTTTTTTCTCAAAAGGTCCCAATAATTTGATAATTTGGTTGACTTTTCTGGCTCGATTACGTAAAATCGTGTTAATATCATAAAAACGTTAGGAGCTGAAGGAAAACACCTTCCGGTGCCGCACCCGTCTCCCCCAGAAAAAGAGAAACGCAGAAAGTCTGTGCCGGGCACAGCGAGAAAAAAATTAACCGCAGAGGACGCTGAGGAACGCAGAGAAGAAAACAAAATCAGTGTCGAGAAAAGGAGGTTGGAAATGGCTAAGAAAACAAATCTGAAGAGTTGGGCGGTAATCTCAGTATTATTGGCAGGGATTCTGTGTGCAACAGCTTCGGGAGGGGTCATCTATGTTGATGCTAATGCCTCTGTTGGCGGTAACGGTACAACCTGGGCGACGGCTTACAAGTATCTGCAGGATGCGCTGGCCGTTGCCGTGGCAAGTGATGAGATATGGGTGGCGGCAGGGACTTACAGACCCGATGAGAATACTGCCAATCCCGGTGGGACGGGCAGCCGAACGGCCACATTCCAGCTTATAAACGGCGTGGCGATTTACGGCGGGTTTGCAGGCGGCGAGAGCAGCTTAGATGAGCGGGATTGGCAAGCGAACGAAACTATCCTCAGCGGCGACCTTGGCGGCAATGACGTGCAGGGCCTTGACCCATGTGACCTGCTGGACGAACCCACACGGGGTGAGAACAGCTACCACGTGGTTACCGGCAGCGGGACGGATGGCACAGCCGTCCTCGATGGCTTTACTATTACCGCCGGTAATGCTAATGCTGGGTCTTACCCGAACAATTGCGGCGGCGGGATGCTCAACCACAACGGCGGCAGCCCGACGGTGGTCAATTGCACTTTCAGCAGAAATTCAGCCGTGGACGTCGGTGGCGGGATGAGCAACTATAATAACAGCGGCCCGACTGTGATGAACTGCACGTTTAGCGGGAACTCGGCAGCGTGCGATGGCGGTGGGATGGACAATGAAAACAGCAGCCCGATGGTAAGCAACTGCGCGTTCATCGGCAACTCGGCAACAGGCGATAGCTGGGGCGGCGGGATGTGCAATGCTAACGAAAGCGACCCGACAGTAACGAACTGCACGTTCAGCGGTAACTCGGCCTACATGGGCGGCGGGATGTACAATGACACATACGACGAAGGCAGTAACCCGACTCTGACCAACTGTATCCTGTGGGGCAATACCGCCCCAACGGGACCACAGATATACAGTGAGGCGGGGAGTTCGCCAACCATCAGCTACTGTGATGTGCAAGGTGGCTACACCGGCACAGGCAACATAAACGCCGACCCTTGTTTTGTGGATGCGGATGGGCCTGACAATATTGTAGGGACGGAAGATGACAATCTGCGTTTGTCGGCGGGTTCGCCCTGTATAGATGCGGGCGATAATACGACGGTGCCACCCGACACCGCCGACCTTGATGGCGATGGGAACACCGCCGAGCCGATACCGTGGGACCTCGATGGCCGTCCCAGGGTCATAGATGGGGATTGCAATGGCACTGATATCGTGGATATGGGTGCGTACGAGTACCAGCCTCCTCCCGCCATCCTTCATGTCGATGCCGATGCGACGGGTGCAAATGACGGCTCAAGCTGGGCTGATGCGTATAACTACCTGCAGGATGCGCTATCTGAGGCCGATCCCTGCGACCAGATATGGGTGGCGGAGGGGACTTATAAGCCGGATGCGAATAGCAGCGACCCTAATGGCAGTGGTAAGCGGGAGGCAACATTCCAGCTCATGAGCGGTGTGGAGATTTACGGGGGGTTTGCCGGTTACGGTGCGGCTGACCCGAATGAGCGGGATATCGAGCTCTATGAGACTATCCTCAGCGGAGACCTTGATGGCAACGATGTGCAGGTGTCCGACCCTTGTGATTTACTTACCGAGCCAACACGGGGCGAGAACAGCTACCACGTAGTTACCGGCAGCGGGACTGACCATAACGCTGTTCTTGATGGTTTTACTATTACCGCCGGCAATGCCGATGGCGCTGATTCAAATAGCGAAGGTGGAGGTATGCGTAATTACCTTGGCGGCCCGACAGTGGCTAATTGTACCTTTAGTGAAAATTCAGCCGCTGATGCAGCGGGAGGAATGGATAATGACAGCGGTGATGCAATAGTGATTAATTGTACCTTCAGTAGAAACTCGGCAGCGTACGATGGCGGCGGGATGGTCAACGATAACTATGTCTTTCAAGGCGACAGCCCAACGGTGACTAATTGTACGTTCAATGATAACTTGGCGCGCTGGGGTGGAGGTATGTCTAACTACGACGATAGTTGTACAATAGTGAGCAATTGTATATTTCGCAATAACTCGGCTAAGGAACGCGGCGGCGGGATAGATAATGATATTAGCACCCCGACAATGATCAACTGCATCTTCATCGGCAACTCGGCATACCAGGGCGGCGGGATGGACAGCAGCAACAGCAGCCCGACGGTGACCAACTGCACGTTCAGCGGAAACATCGCCGACGCCAACGGCGGCGGGATGTACAACAAGAGTAGCAGCAGCCCGATGGTGACCAACTGTATCCTGTGGGGCAATACCGCCCCAAGTGGGCCACAGATATACAATGATGGGACGAGCTCCGCAACGGTTAGCTACTCTGATGTCGAGGGCAGTTGGGGCGGCACCGAGAATATCGATGAGGACCCACTGTTCATTGACGCGAATGGGCTGGATGGAATACCCGGGACGGCTGACGACGAAGAGGGCTATGTGCATCTGCGGGGCTATTCGCCGTGCATCAATGCCGGGGACCCCGGTGGCGACTACAGCGGGCAGGTTGATATTGACAATCAGCCGCGTGTTGCCTACGGCCGGGTGGATATGGGCGCAGATGAGGTATTTCCGATTGCCGGTGATGTTGAGCCGGACGGCGACGTGGACTTCGGGGACTTTGCCTACTTTGCCGAGCACTGGCTGTTAGGGAAATAGCGTATAGCGGGCAGCGGGTAGCGTATAGGGATTGATTCTCGATTCTCGATGCTTGATTCGCGATGCTCGACACTCGATTTTGGGTTGCGGTCGCTTCGCGACGGTGTTTTCGAATAGATTCCTCGACTCCGTCTGCCTGTGGCGGACTACGCACCTTGGGCACAAGCTTGGAATGACAGGGGGTGGAGGGCAAGCAGGGGGTGAGATTGACAAAAAAGTTCGTTTTTTGCAGTTTTCTGGGAATTGTGTGGTAAGTTTCTATTGGTAAAGAGATTAAGCGGGGGATTTTATTTGCTAAAGGGGGGAATTTTGTTGACAAGCGGTTTGGCTGCACCTATAGTTACCATAGTTTGTGAATGTGAACACAAGTACTAATTAGGTGTAGTATAGCTTATGAGGTACGGTAGAATTCCGGATGAAGCTGTTCGGCGGCTGCCAATTTACCTTAGGGGATTGCTGTTTTTGTCGGAAGGGGGGCAACAGAGCATATCGAGTAAAGATTTGGCGGATTTTCTTAGCGTTAACCCTTCGCAGATAAGAAAGGATTTTTCCTATTTTGGCGTTTTTGGCACGCCGGGCGTCGGGTATAAGACCGAGACGCTCATAAAGCAGATTAGAAAAATTCTTAAGCTCGATGTTGTTCACAGGACGGCTTTAGCCGGAGTCGGTAATCTGGGCTCGGCTCTTTTGGCATATCCTGGTTTTGGGGTATACGGATTGGACATCGTTGCAGCATTCGATACCGACCCTAAAAAAATAGGCAGAAAAGTTAGTAACATAACAATTGAGAGTTCTTCGAAGCTTGGGACATTGCGAAGAAGAAAAATTGACCTTGCGATTATTGCTGTTCCGGGGGATTCTGCCCAGAAAACTGCTGACGTGCTGGTCAAAGCGGGGGTGAAAGGTATCTTGAATTTTTCTCCCTGTTATATTACAGTGCCCCGGAGAGTTAAAGTAATAAGTATCGATATTGCGATGGACCTTGCTCGTCTGCCGTATTATATGCGGGCGGGTTGAGGCTTTTAGGTTAAGTGTGGGAAGATGGAAGCTGTCTTTACAAAAGAATTGAAACCGTTCCTGGATGCTGTTGCCGAGCGGATGGAGCTTTACGTTCCGAAGAAGGCCGGCGACTATTATGTGTTCAAGAGGTACGAGCCTTCCGATGAGGTGGCGGCTGAGTTTAACAACATACGTGCGTGTACGCCGGTGAAGGAATTTTTGTTTCCTCTTTGCGAGTTGGCTGCTGTTTTTCCAAAGACGGTTGAGCCGGAGGATGTAAAACCGTTTGCTATTTTCGGTCTTAAGGACTGCGATTTGCGTTCGATTGAAATTCTGGACAAGGTCTTTGCAGAGGAGGAATTCAAGGACCCGTTCTATCTGAAGCGGCGAGAGAATATGTTTGTAATCTCGTCCGACTGTTCGGAGCCGGGTGAGAGCTGTTTCTGCACCGTTTTAGATGGTCGGCCATATGCCGACAGCGGCTTCGATTTGAATGTCTCGCAAGTACGGGACGGCTTCGTTATCGAGGTCGGTTCGGAGAAAGGTAAGGGGCTCATCGAAGAGCACTCGCAGCTTTTCAGTGAGGTGCCGGAAGTGCTGTTGAGCGAGCGTGATGAGGACAGGTCCGAAACGCAAAAGCAACTTGAGCAGAAGAATGCAGAGCTGCGGTTCGATACGCCAATTAAGGAAATTGTCGAAAATAGTCAGGAGTCCGAGGTTTTCGATGTTGAGGCAAAAAATTGTGTCGAATGTCAGGCTTGCACAAGGATATGCCCTACGTGTCATTGTTTCTACCTATATGATACCAAGCAAAAGGATTACTTTGCGAAGATGAAGATGTGGGACAGTTGTATGCGGCAGGCGTATGCGGAGGTGGCCGGCGGTGCAAATCCCCACAAGGTACTTGGCGACAGAATTAAACACCGTCTAATGCACAAATTTGTTTATTTCCTCGACAGGTATGGTATCGAAATGTGTGTAGGCTGCGGCAGATGTGTCGATGCCGATGTCGGTGGGATGGATCTCCGCGAGGTATTAAAAAAATTGAGCGAAGAGCTCAAAGATAAGGGTAAGAAAAAAGCAAAAGCTACAAAATGAACCAGAATCCCTACCAACCTATAGCCGGTGAAGTCACTGACATTATAGATGAATCTGCGACGATTAAGACCTTTGTTGTTGTGCCGGAAGAAGAGTTTAAGTTCGAGACGGGCCAGTTTGTGGAGCTGACGCTTCCGGGCGAAGGTGAAGCGCCGTTTACGCCTTCTTCGTCACCGGCTGAAACGAAAAAGATGGAAATTACGATTATGAAAGCAGGGCGGGTGACGGGTTTGTTACATCAGTGCAAGAAGGGACAAAAGGTTGGTATTCGCGGGCCTTACGGTAACGGCTATCCGATTGATGATTTCGCCGGCAAAGAGGTTTATATTGTCGGCGGTGGTGTGGGTCTGGCGCCAATCCGGTCCTTGTTTTTGACGCTTGTAGACAGGATAAAAGATTTCAAGTCGGTAGTTTGCCGGTTTGGGGCCAGAACGCCTGACGACCTTATTTATAAGAAAACACTTTTTGGTGCGTGGCAGAAGATTGCCGGTGTTGAGATGAAACTTACGGTCGATGAGGCGGACGGCGACTGGAAAGGCAATGTCGGCGTGGTGACAACGATATGCGATAAGAAAGACGTTGATATCAAAAATGCGGTGGCGGTGGTTTGCGGGCCGCCGATTATGATGAGGTTCGCCACCATGAAATTGCTGGAGTTTGGTTTTGGGCCGAAAGATATCTATCTTTCGATGGAAAAGAATATGAGCTGCGGCATAGGTAAGTGCGGCCATTGTATGCTTGGCAAATACTACGTTTGCAAGGATGGGCCGGTCTTTACGTATGAGCAGGTAAAGGACTATCGTGATATTTGGGCTTGACGAGTGAAGGGATTATGGGCGCGAAGTTAGTAATTGACCTGGCGAAATGTAGACTTCAGGACGAATCCAACGTGCAGTGTTCGTATAAACACCACCCTGAGAACAAGGGATTCGACTCGCTGTTGGAGATGATTCGCTTTTCGTTGATATGTCGGCGGTGCGAAGTTGCACCTTGCGTCAAGGCCTGTCCTAATGATGCTTTGGAGAAGGTGCCGAGCGAGACAAACGATGCGGGCATCCTTAAGCGGGCAAATATGCTTTGTACGGGGTGCGGAACCTGCGCGATTGCGTGTCCCTTCGGGATTATATACACGGATTTGATACCTTTTCCGAGCAGCGTTTGCGATGTGTGCAAAGGCAGGCTAAAGCCGGGCGAGAAGCCGTTGTGTGTTACTACCTGTGAGGATGGAAGTATAGATTATAGAGAGGTCGACCTGGCGAAAGAAAAGGATTTGGTCGAGGTTTTTGAGGATATCGTCGTCAAGGTGGCCGGGGGGAGCTTGTGGGAGCCATTTTTGAGAGAAGAGGCCCAGGCAAAGAAGAAGTAAGAAGGCAAAAGCAGAAATGATTGACGTATTGTTAAACTCGTTCTGGATTTTGATTTTTCCGGGCTTTTTGTTTACCGCCTGTTTGGGGTTGATTGCTTCGTGGATAGTTCGTAAAGTCAGCGGCCTTGTGCAGTGGCGAGTGGGTCCGCCGGTACTGCAGCCTTTTTACGATGTGGCGAAACTTTTGGGCAAGGAAATACTCGTGCCGGAGCAGGCCCATCGGACCGTTTTTATGGCAGCACCGCTTGTTGGTCTGGCCGGCGTGCTGCTGCTTTCGACACTTCTTTGGCGGATAACGATTGCTCCTGCCGAGCCTTTTGTTGGTGATATTATTGTGGCGATTTATTTGATGGTGCTGCCGTCGCTGGCATTGATTCTGGGCAGCAGCGCAAGTGCCAGTCCCCACGCGGCTGTGGGTACGAGCAGGGAAATGAAACTGGTTATGGGCTATGAGCTGCCGTTAGTGTTAGCTTTCATCGTGGTGATTATAAAAAGCGGCGGAAACCTGAGTTTGGCTGCAATTGCCGGGCAGACGCCGGTTTTGAGCATATCGGGATTTCTGGCATTTTTGGTTGCTCTCTTATGCGTTCAGGCAAAACTTGGCTTTGTGCCGTTTGATATAGCCGAGGCGGAGACCGAGCTTGGAAGCGGCGTTTTGATGGAATACTCCGGAGCTTTACTTGCAGTCTGGAAACTGATGCAGGCAATGATGCTTGTGGCCCTGCCGTTGTTTTTGGTAGTGGTATTTCTCGGCGGGTTTGGAACGAGCTTATGGGGAGGTTTGCTGGCAGGTATCGGCAAGTATGTGCTGGTGGTGGTATTGCTGGTTTTGATAAAGAATACGAACCCGCGGGTGCGGATAGACCAGGCAATGAAGTTCTTCTGGTTCTATTGCGGTATTGCTTTGGTCGCCGCTGTTATTCTGGCAGCAATAGGTGATCTATACAACATCGGTTGGCTTTAAGGTAAGTTTATGAGTTGGAAAATTTGGTCATTAAAGAAGTCGCCGTGGGTTTTTCACGTTAATACCGGCGCGTGCAACAATTGTGATATCGAGATTGTCGATTTGCTGACGCCGAAGTTTGACGTTGAGAGGCTTGGTATCAAATTGGTTGGCTCGCCGCGGCATGCCGATGCTTTGCTGGTGACCGGCGGAGTGACTGCTCAGGCGGCGCCGCGACTGCGGGAAGTGTATCGCCAGACCTCCAAGCCGTGCGTTGTCTTCTGCATAGGCGCCTGTGCCTGTGACAAAGGAATATTCACTACGGGTTACCATATGGTCGGGCCGGTGGACAAAATAATTAGGGAAATTGACCCGCATGCAATTATTGCGTACGTTCCGGGCTGTCCGCCGAAGCCTGAAGCAATGATATCCGGCATAGTAACGGCGCTGTCGGTTTTGTGACAGGATATTGAGTATGAACCAGGAAGAACTAAACAACAGGTTAGCAGAAATAAAAGACAAGCTCATAGCGATTGAGCAGACGGTGGATAACAGAATATACCTTTCGTGTGAAGCTGAAAGCAGTTACACAGTAAACAGGTTCCTGTTTGAAGAAGTGCCTTTGCGATTTGTGATTGCTACGGGTGTTGATTCTGACGACTGCTTTGAAATACTCTATCATTATGCGTATGACCAAATCGGTTGTGTTGTTACGTTAAAAGCTTTCATCCGCGACCGCGAGAATCCTGCGATTGAATCTATCGCGCCGTTTTTGCCGGCTGCCGAATGGATTGAAAGAGAGATACACGACGTATTGGGAATCGAGTTCAAAAACCATCCCGATATGAGGCGCTTAATCCTGTCTGATGATTGGCCGGAGGGTGTTTATCCGTTAAGAAAAGATGTGGCCAAGCCCGTAACGCGCCCGGACGGTGAGCCATCCAAACACCCAACCGTTCAGTCGCAATCTCCCGCTCGGAGGACCGTCGCGTTGGCCAAACCGGTGCTTCCGGTTGGGCCGTTTCATCCGCTGCAGGAGGAGATGGAATTTTTCCAGCTGACCCTTGACGGTGAAATCGTAACTGATATCGATATGCGAATATCCTATAACCATCGCGGGATAGAAAAAATCAGCGAATCGCTGCAGTTCGACCAGGTGCCATTTTTGGTTTCGCGAATATGTGGTATCTGCTCAGCTTCACATCCGTTGGCTTATGTGCAGGCGGTGGAAGAGCTGGCCGGTGTAAAGCCGCCGGAGCGTGCCTTGTACGTGCGAACTATTATTGCAGAGCTTGAGCGCATCCACAGCCATATTCTATGGGTAGGTCTGGCAGGGCACTTTATCGGCTATGATACGGTCTTTATGTGGGCGTGGAAATATCGAGAGCCGGTCCTTGATTTACTCGAAGAGATAACAGGCAACAGAAACAACTACGGAAACGTTAAGGTCGGCGGCTGCCGGGAGGACATCCCTGATGAGCTTAAGCCTAAGATGCTGAAGGAGTTGGACGAAATCGAAAAGAAGATGGAGATGCTTACCAAGGCGGTTATTGATGACCCTATTCTGCATGCTCGGCTCAAAGGTGTCGGCGTATTAAGCAAAGAGGACGCTATCAAATATGCGGTAACGGGGCCGACGGCAAGAGGCAGCGGTGTTGCTATTGATGTAAGGGCCGACGACCCGTATGCGGCATATTCCGATTTGGACTGGAATGTAATTGCCCGGCCCGAAGGCGACGTTTTTGCAAAGGCTGTTGTCCGTCTTCTCGAGACCTTAGAATCCGTTAAGATTATCAGGGAGGCGGTAAAGAAACTTCCCGACGGTCCGGTTGCAGTGGAGGTCAAGGAGATTCCGCCGGGCGAAGCGGTCGGGCACGGTGAAGCTCCGAGAGGCGAAACGTTCCACTATGTCCGCAGTGACGGCGGCAACAGGCCGGTCCGGCATAAGGTCAGAGCACCAAGCTACGTTAATGTGCCTTCGTTTAGGGCCTCTTGTATCGGTCAACATATTGCTGATGTTACGATTACATTGGCAGCGGTTGACCCCTGCTACAGTTGCACTGAGAGACTGGCTGTGGTTGACGGACACGGTAATGTTGTGCATGACTATGAGGCGCTGCTGAAATTGAGTCGCGAAAAAACAGAACGCATT
The DNA here is from genome assembly GCA_964582985.1 of uncultured Pirellulales bacterium. Lineage (GTDB taxonomy): Bacteria > Planctomycetota > Phycisphaerae > Sedimentisphaerales > Anaerobacaceae > CAZQYB01. Next base: position 22,458 of record CAZOUM010000032.1, read on the forward strand.
AGGAAAGAGATTCAGTAAGAATGGAGGTTTTGTAAGTTGTACGACCTTGTAAACATAACCATTTTCCTGCCGCTGGTTGTGGGTTTTGTTCTGCTGTTTTTGCCGAACAGAATTAAGTTTGTGTCCCAGGCGTCAACGCTGATTATTTCAGCTTTGATGTTGGGGTCGGCCATCTGGATATTTTCCACCGGTGGATACTACGATTCCTTCACCGTGCTTAAGATAGGCGATTTGAAATTAAAACTGTTGTTCTATGCTACGCCGTTGGCAGGATTCATATTGATGTTCGCGATGGGGTTCGGCTTGTTAATAACCTTGTACTCACTGAAATCAATGGCAGGCGCAAAGCAAACAAACGTGTATTATGGTTCTATCCTGCTTACGATAGGCGGTTCGGCGGGGATATTGCTATCAGACCATTTGCTGTTTCTGTTGATTTTCTGGGAGATTGTCACCGTTTCTTTGTATCTTCTGATAACGACGGGCGGCAAGGATTCTAAATTTGCGGCGACCAAGAGCTTCGCAATGATAGGGGCGTCGGATGCGGCATTCCTGCTGGGAATATTGATGGTTTGGGCGCTTTCGGGGACGTTCGTTATCTCGCACATCGACGTGGAAACGACATCTGCTCTTTCAATTATAGCGTTCCTGCTGCTTATGACGGCTGCTATCACGAAAGCAGGCGCGTTGCCATTACACACATGGCTGCCGACGAGCGGCGAGTCTGCCCCGACTTCTGTTATGGCGCTTCTGCCTGCGGCGATTGACAAGCTTTTGGGAATCTATCTGCTCGTGTTAGTCGTGCGGGGAATGTTTATCATCAAGTCGGGTGCTTTGAGCGTGATTCTGGCAGCTATTGGAGCGGCGACGATTATTATCGCGGTGATGATTGCGATGGTTCAGCATAACCTCAAGAAACTGCTGTCATATCACGCCATCAGTCAGGTCGGCTATATGGTTCTTGGCATAGCGACGGGGACGGCGGTTGGTATTGCCGGGGCAGTGTTTCATATGCTGAATAATGCGATATACAAGTGCTGCTTGTTCTTATGTGGCGGCGCGGTTGAGCAGGCGGCGGGGACGCCGGAACTGGACAGACTCGGTGGTCTGGGCAAAAAAATGTCAATTACTTTTACCACATGTCTGATTGCCGCACTGAGTATTTCCGGGATACCACCGCTCAATGGTTTTGTTTCCAAGTGGATGGTCTATCAGGGCACAATTCAGATGGGAACGGCCCAAACCGGCTTGGCGGCCAGACTGTGGCCTGTCTGGCTTACCTGCGCTATCTTCGGGAGCGCACTTACTTTGGCTTCGTTTGTAAAACTTATACATTCGCTATTTCTTTCGCGTCTGCCGGGCGACATGAAGGACGTAAAGGAAGTTTCGCCTTTGCAGACAGTCCCAATGATTGTTCTGGCTTCGCTATGTGTGTTTTTCGGAATCTTCTATCACGTGCCGCTCAAATACTTCATTTATCCTGCTTTGGATATAGAGCCGGGGACGGCTATTTTCGGCACATGGGCGTCGGGTCTGGCCACGATTCTATTAGTCGTTGGTATTATCATTGGCTGCCTTATTCTGGCGGTCGGTTTGTGGTCCAGGAAAGTCAGGATTGTGCCCACATGGACCTGCGGGGAAGTACAGGATAATGAGCAAATGATAATACCCGGAACACATTTCTATAAGACGGTTTCGAATATGAGCGGCCTGAAGCAGCTTTATACCGGCCAGGAAAAAGGCTACTTTGACCCATACGACCAAAGTGGAAGAGTTGGCTTAGCCTTGACGGGGCTCCTGCGGTGGCTGCATTCGGGAATACTGTCCATGTATTTGACCTGGGTGATATTGGGCTTACTTGTAATCTTATTTGTGATTTGCAAGGTTTGGTGAGGCAGTTATGGCTATATTCTACATTTTGCTGCTGTTTATGATAATCGGGGCGATAATTGCGGTGGAGACGCGAGACCTTTTAAGTTCCGTGATTTGTGTCGGTGCGGTCGGCTTTGGCGGTTCTTTAATGTTTCTATTTTTGCGGGCGCCGGATATCGCGATAACCCAGATTGTCGTTGAAGTTTTAGGTCTGATTATCCTTATTCGTGCCACAATAGCTCGTGACCGAACTTTTATCACTGGTGACAGAGAATTCTTTGGGATGGTCGTCTCGGTGGTGATTATCTTCGTAATCTTCTTGGCTGGGATGAAGGTTTTTGAGACCTTACCTTCTTTTGGAAGCCCCATTTTTGCCGAGGTTCCTGACGCCGCTTCACTAACGTACATCAAAGAAGGACTGCGGGAAACGGGAGCGGCTAACCTTGTGGCGTCGGTCATTCTGGACTACCGGGCGTACGACACGCTTGGCGAGGCGACGGTGCTGTTTACCGCCATTATCGGCGCAACCGTTATACTGCGGAAGAAAAGTAAGAAGCTGCTGGAGGAACCGGACGTATGAACTCCGTTAGAAGTTTTATAACGAGGCAATAAGAGGTGAGGTAACGAATATGGCAGAGAAAGAGAAAAATCCTAACGGGGCGAAAGGGATGACGGTAATAGTGAAGACAATTAGCAGTTGGGTTAAGGTGCTCATTTTTCTGTTCGGTATTTACATTATCATTACCGGGCACCTTACTCCGGGCGGCGGTTTTGCCGGCGGCGTAATTTTGGCCTCTTCTTACGTGTTGCTTATGTTGGCTTTCGGCAGAGAGTTTGTAGAAGAGAACCTGTCTCTTCCCGTTGCTTCAAGGCTCGATTGCGTCGGAGCGTTGCTGTTTGCCGCCGTTGCGCTATTCGGGCTGTTCTTTGGTGCCGCATCTTTCTTCTACAATTACCTGCACCAGGATTATTTGGCGGAGAAAGAAACCGCACTTAGGCTTATCAGCGCAGGCACTATACCACTGTCGAACATTGCTATCGGCCTGAAGGTCGGTGCATCTTTATTTCTGGTTGTTCTTGTTCTTTCGATATTTAGACCTGAACCGTCAGGCAGCAAAGAGGAGAGAGACTGATGCTGTATGCATTATGCTTTTTATTGTTTATGATTGGGCTGTATTGTGCAGTCGTCAAAAAGAATATGGTCAAGATTGTTATCGGCATTATGGTTATGGAATACGCCGTCAATCTTTTCCTGATTATGCTCGGGTATCGCTTTGGCGGGAGAGCCCCAATAGTTGGCAAAGAAGACGTGGCCGGCGTGGGCGGTCAAGTTAGTGACTTGTTCGTAAGCAGCTCTGTCGACCCGCTGCCGCAGGCGCTTGTGCTGACCGCAATCGTGATTAGTCTGGGTTCTCTGGCGCTTATGATTTCGATATGCATCAGGACATACGAAAAATACGGCACCTTTGACATTACCAAAATAAGGAGATTGAGAGGATGATGAGGATACCGCTGCCTTTGTTTATCGCTATACCTTTGGTAATGGCGTTTTTGTTGCCGGTTTTCAGCGGTCTTGGCAGGAAAGGGAAAGCCGTTGCGACGGTCCTGGCCAATATGACCACGATTTCGCTGCTGGTATTGGCTGTTGCTTGCATTGGTCAATCCGGCATCTATAAGATAGGCAAGTGGCCCATCCCGCTCGGAATCAATCTTGTCCTTGACGGCTTAAGCTCGCTTATGCTTTTGGCCATTGGGGTTGTGAGTTCCGCGGCAATGCTCTTTAGCGCCAGGTATATGGAGCAGTACACGGCAAAGGCAAAATACTTTTGTTTGTTCCTGCTTATGGTCGCCGGTATGAACGGTGTTGTGCTGTCCGGTGACATCTTCAATCTGTTTGTGTTTCTGGAAATCGCTTCACTTGCATCTTATGCTTTGGTTGGTTTTGGCTGTGAGCATGAAGAGCTTGAGGCGTCTTTTAAGTATATGGTTCTCGGCAGCATCGGTTCTTTATTTGTGCTTTTTGCAGTTGCTCTTGTTTATGGCAACACCGGCTCGCTTAATATGGCTGCTATTTCGGACACTATCAAGAACTCGGGCGTAAATGCGGGCCTTGCCTTTGCTTTGTGTTTGTTTATTGCCGGCTTCGGCTTAAAGGCGGCTTTGGTGCCGTTCCACGCCTGGCTTCCTGATGCCCATCCCTCGGCTCCTGCTCCTATTTCAGCTATGCTTTCCGGCATACTGATAAAAGCCCTTGGCATATATGCCCTTACCCGGATGGTTTTCAATGTCTTCGGCGTTTCGATTCAAATTGGCTGGGTCTTGGTTGTGCTCGGCATGCTGAGTATGATTGCCGGGGCGTTTCTGGCGATAGGGCAGTGGGATTTCAAGCGACTTCTGGCATATTCGAGCATCAGTCAGATTGGCTACGTGGTCCTTGGTATTGGTCTTGGTTGTACTTTGCTTGCCCGGGGAGAAATTGCTTATGCTTCCCTGGCTATCCTTGGCGCGGTGTTTCATCTTGTCAACCACGCTGTTTATAAGTCTTTGTTGTTTTTGACCAGCGGCTCGGTCCAGATGTCAACCGGTACAAGACAGATGAGAGAGATGGGCGGCCTTGCAGAGAAGATGCCTGTGACTCGCGCGACCTGCACGGTTGCATCGGCCTCCATCGCAGGCGTGCCGCCGTTTAGCGGATTCTGGAGCAAGCTGATTCTGGTAATCGCTGCTGTCCAGGCGGAGTTTTACTGGGTGGCAGCAATAATTGTTTTTGTTAGTCTGTGTACTTTAATTATGTATTTGAAAGTTCAGAGATATGTCTTCCTGGGCGAATTGCCGGAGAATCTGCAGCAAGTAGAAGAAAACAAAGGCTCTATGCTGGTTGCGATGGTATTCTTGGCTTGTTTGTGCGTGCTTATGGGGCTGCTTGTGATAGTGCCGTCTTTGAAAGCGAGCATACTTGAGCCTGCCGTGAATGCGTTGACCGACGGACTCGGGTACTCGGCTAAGATACTCAGTATGTGATAGGGTTGGTGTGATACTATGAGGCGACTGATTTATTTTATCCTGGCGTTAATTATTTGGATTCTGGTGGCCTGGCCTTTTGTAGATGGCAAGATTGACGTCCAGGTCCTGATTGCCGGCGTCATAGCTGCCGCTATCGTTGCATTTCTGTTCCATGAGATACTGCCTAAGGAGCATCGCGTATTTATTTCGCCGGTGCGAATATTCTGGGCTTTGGTCTATGTGCCGGTATTCTTTTATTATGTCATAATGGCTAACTTTGATGTTGTGTATCGCGCCTTGCACCCGAAGATGCCGATAAAACCCGGCATCGTAAAAATAAAGACTGTACTAAAAACAGAATCCGGCATAACCGCCCTGGCAAATTCAATCACTCTTACGCCGGGCACTCTGACCGTGGATTTGACGGACGATGGCTTTTTGTATGTCCACTGGATTAATGTAAAGTCTGACGACGTAGAGCAGGCGACAAAACTCATTGCTCAAAGGTTTGAGTGGTTTTTGAAGAGGATTTTCGAATAGGAAAAAGTAGTTATGATAACGTTATTTTACATCGGTTTGCTTTTGTGCTGTTTCTTGTGCTTGTACCGAATAGGTCGCGGCCCCAGCGCTCCCGACAGAACCGTGGCTATTGATATATTGGGCATAGTTGTGGTGGGTTTTTGTGCCATTCTTGCTCTGGCTACCAGGAAGGATTTTTACCTCAATATTGCTCTGGCGTGGGCGCTGCTGAGTTTCATTGGGACCATTGCGTTGGCAAAGTTTTTGGAGGGCAGAAGTTTCGATGACTGATGTTATAGGATACATACTGATAATAATCGGAATTTTGTTTGATATATTCGGCTGTATAGGCCTTGTTCGTTTCCCCGATGTTTACAACCGCCTGCAGGCCTCGACCAAATGCGTGACTCTTGGCACCATTTTGTTGTTAATCGGCGTCGCCATAGTCAGTGGTGTTGGGCCTACTGCTTCCAGAGCGATAATTTGTGCTGTGTTCATCTTGATAACCTCGCCGACTGCTGCTCATGCGATCGCCAAGGGCGCTTATGCTTCCGGCGTGAAGTTATGGGAAAAGAGCGTCGTCGATAAGTATGGAGCGGAAATCGATAAGAAAAGTTCGTAGTTCATAGTTGATAGTTCGTAGATAAAACAGAAGAAGCTGGATGGGGTTTAATTTTGAGAAACTGGATGTTTATGAAAAATCAATTGATTTTGTAAATGAGGTAGGATTTTAACAGATTTGTGGATATGGCAAGAGGCTCTGTTTTTGAGTGCGTAGCTGTATTGCAAATTTCTGTCAAACTAAATTATGTTAGTCGTGTGAAGTTTAATGAACTGCGGGACAGACTTGTTGAAACATCAAAAATGTTAAGTGGTTTGAAGCGTTCATTAGCTTCGTAAGCACCAGACAATAAGCGATGAACAATGAACAATGAACAATGAACAGTGAACTATGAACCAACTATAGGAGTTTGAAATTGCATTGGCCAAAGTTAAGAGAATTGAAGGAAGCTGTTACCGCGGTTTTTTCACCGCGATTTACGACACGGTTTCCGGCTGAGCCTTGTGTGGTACCGGAAAGGTACAGAGGCAAACCGGAATTCGACCTCGATAGCTGCATCGGCTGCGGTGCGTGCGTAAACGTCTGTCCGACCGATGCGCTAACTCAAATCGATGACCTCGAAGCCGATTCGCCCGTAAGGAGAATAACACACCGATATGATGCGTGCATCTTTTGCGGCAATTGCCAGGATAACTGCACGACAGAAACCGGTATAAAACTATCGAACGAATGGGATTTGGCCGGTCTCGATAGAGAAGCTATGGTTGAAACCCACGACTTCGAGCTTCAGATGTGCGAAAAGTGCGGTGCGATGATAGGCACCAAGAAACATCTCGTCTGGCTTTACGAAAAGCTCGGCCCATTGGCCTATACCAATCCTTCACTGTTGCTTGCCAAGAGCGGCGAACTATCTACAAAGCCGGAAGCTGTCGGAGAAGCTGAAAAGGCCAAAGACATCCGACCAAGCGATTTTATGCGAATCTTGTGCCCGAAGTGTAAGTGTGAATTGAACATCCGGCTGTAAACCCCGTTAGAAATCGTTCTTTTTGAGGGTTTGGAACTATTTGTGGAATTTCTAACGGGGTAAAGATGTATGGGCGCCAACCAACAACTCTTCGAGCAGCTAAATAAACTGCGCGGTTCCAAAACCATTATTGTCGGAATCGGCAACACATTGAAGGGCGACGATGGGGCCGGCCCTTTCATTTGTGAACAACTCCGCAAGGCCGGAGTCAACGCCGAAGTAATTGATGCCGGCACCGTCCCTGAGAATTACATCCAGCCAATCGTAAAAAACGCCCCGCAGAACCTTCTTGTCATTGACGCTATTGATTTTGGTGTCTCGCCGGGGGAGATAGGCATATTCAGACCTGAGCAGTTAAGCTCACTTGTAATTTCCACACATATACTTTCGCCGCGTCATTTTGTTGATATGATTCGTCAGGATTTGGACGCGGACGTGTATTTTGTCGGAATTCAGCCTGCACAGACCAGGATTGGCGAATCTGTATCTGCAGAGGTGGCTGATGCGATCCAGTGGCTTGTTGGCACGCTTGCCGAAATCTTTCCACCTGAAGAATAGTGTCACTGTTGACGTTTTCTTTTCCAACTATCAAGTACGGAGAGAATTTAGCTTTGAAGTTTTTATCTTCTCCTCTTCGTGATACAGTATGTGAAAAGGGCCTATGCTGATTAGCATAGGCCCCGAACTTTTGCAAACCTTTATGTCATTCCCGCGCAAGCGGGAATCCACTCAGCGCAGCCGATTACTCAGGCCAGAGCCTCTTTTCAAGCCAGCCCTTCGCAAGCTCGGCGAAGTCCCTGAGGTTGACCGCTCCGTTGCCAAGACCCTCGCCGTTGTACAAGTTAGCGACCGACCGCACGGTGAAGATGCCCGTGCCGTCGGTGGCAATGTACTTGATCTTGGCTTCCGACAGAGCAACGTTATAGATTCTAAACTCGTCCAGCAGGCCGGTGTATTCATCGTGCCACTCGCCTTTGTAATTATCGTGCCGGTCGTTGGGTTCGTCGGTAGCCATCCCAATCCAGACATTGTCCGCCGGTGACCTGATTGGTGTATTGCTGTCGCCTTCCTTTACCAGCTCGCCGTTGTGATATATCCGCAGCTTGCCTGGGGTAATGGAAGCGTCCTTGACGAAGGCATAGTGGTTCCAGCCATAGCACCAGTCTGGCTCGTTGACCCCATACTTGATTCCGAGGTCGTCGTCTTCAATACCGTTGGTGTCCCAGAAACGCACTTCGTTTTCGTGCCAGTCAGTTTCTATACCGATGACACTGTTGTAGTCGGTTCCGGGCCCGCCGTGGACGTTGAACAACTGGTTGGTCTCATCAGGCATCGTCTCCGCGTCAGGCCAGTTCACCCACACCGAAATCGTTATCTTATTGGTTATGTGGTTGTTGAATACGTCATTCGGTACCGCTACGCAATACCTCTTTTCCTGGTGCTGAAATCTGATACAGCGGTCGTACACGCCATTAGGCTCCCATAACGCATCGGTAACCTCGTGGCCATTGAGGCCTTCGGCTATGGCCACGCCGTCATAACCGTAGGGCCCGTAATCAGGGACAAGGTTGCCATCGCTCTCGTTGAACCTGTAGTGGAGCACACAGGGGTCAGGTACTTCTATCGCGCCAAGGTTGACATCAATCTCAAGCCACGCATCTGCCATTATCTCAACGTCTTCAAAGTCAACCTCACAGTCGTTGTTCAGGTCGGCTGCAGGTGGTGTCCTGAGCGAAGGAATGCACCTGCCCGGATGCAATTGGATATTGTCGAAGTATACGGTACCCGAACCAGCGGGGTCCCCCCAGCCCCGGATGCCAAAACCAATGCACAGGTTGTCGAGATTGGCGAGGTTTACGTCGTTGGTGGAAAAGCGACTAAGGGGAATGAGCCACTCCTGCCAATCTTCAATCTGTACGTCAGTCATATCTTCCCAGGCGGCGTCGCCGTACTTGACCTGGAAATCATTGCCATCGTTGTCCTTCAGAAACACATACATCTGCTCGGTGATTGTGGCATCGTTGTCTGGGTCGCCGTAGAACCAGAGCGACAACAGCTTTAGCTCAAAGCCTGTCCAGTCATTGGGTTCAAGGCTTATGCTTTCGATCTCAGAATAATAGCCATCGTCAAAGTCAAACCCGTTGTAATAAGTATACCTCATCGAGTGTTTGCCGATAACCGGTGGCGTGGTCCGAAGCGTAATCTGCGCGCTTGTTGCTTTCTTATCCCAGTCATTAGTTGGTGGGTCCAGCGCCGTGTCGTCATCAAAATCGTCGATGGTGATGTAGTCAGCTACCGTAAATTTCCAGACCTTGCCTTTCCATCTGTCGTTATTGGCGTCGTTGACCTCGTCGATACGCCAGTAGTAAGTCTGTTCTAAATCAAGAAGCCCGGGCGGGTCATAGTTGTTAGAATCGAGGTTTTGTGCACCTTTGTAGACGCTGGTACCGACAGGCAGCAAATTGTTGGCATCGTTAACATCGTCCCAACTGGTGCCGAAGTATACTTCGTGTGCGTTCGGGTCTGCCGCAAAATCTCCCGGCCTCCATATAAGCTCCACATCATAGGGCACCTCGTCGGCGCCATTGAACGGGCTCGGACCCCAGGCTGATACAAGGTCGCCAAGCCTGAATATCGACGCTATCTCGTCCGCCGTCAGAGCACGGTCATAAAGTCTATAGTCATCTATCTTGCCTATGTAGTCGCCGCCCTCATCAGTCTCCGCACCAATTTTGAACCTCCTGTCCCGCACGCCCGCTAATGTACCGGGAGAAGCGCCCGTTTGCTCTGCTACCAGCAGCCCATTTAGGTATATCTGCATCTTACCTGCGTTTTCATCCTTGACGAAGGCAAAGTGGTTCCAGGAGCCTTTCCAGGCCTTGGGGCTGCCGCCGTCCCATGCCATTACATCATTGGTCTCGTTGCCTGCACGCCAGTACACATCACTGTCGTCATCCGGAACCGCGGCCCTCATGTAGTTGGGCTCCCAATCAGCTCCCGCCGAGCAGACCACGTTCCCATGGTCTTCATCTGTCCCGGTATTCAGCCAGACTGAAATAGTTATCTCGTTACCGATTTCACCGAGTACGCCCATTGGGACTACTATACTTCCGTTATCGTCAAGGCTGAAGCAGCCGTTGATGTAGCCGTTCGCATCCCAGACGCCATCGCCTTGTACATCTCCTTCATACTCGCGGCCGGAAGAATCAGCAGCGACTTCACCTTGAGTCTCATCCAGCTTGTACCAGATGCGAAGATTGGGGTCAAAAATGGCACCTGTGGTTTTGAACGTCAGTACCTCGCCTCTCCAGCGGACATCGGGATGAGCGTTATTGACCTCATCCACCCGCCAGTAGTAATAAGTCGAGTATTCAGGGGTGCAGGCGTCATAGCTGCTCACAGCGCCACGGTCTTCATAGTAAACGTTCGGCTCGCTGTTGAGTTCGGCAGCGTCGACCTCATTGTAATCGGTGCCGAAGTACAAATCGTGTGAGACAGCAAGGCATCCCGACGTCCAGGTGAGAGTGGGATTTAAGGGTACTTGGGTCTGCCCATCGGCAGGGTAGGGGTCAAAGGCGTTCCCATCGTTAGTCGTAAATTTCCATATACTCCCTCCCCACGGACTGTCCGAGTGACCCGGATTGACCTCATCTATCCGCCAATAGTAAGTCGTATCGTAGTCGAGAGTCGGCGAAAAGCTGGTGGAAGGGTGGTGTGCGATGTACGCAGTGGCACTTGAATTCACGTCACTTAGGCTGGTGCCGAAGTACACATTGTGGTCAACCACGTTGTCTCCTCCCGTCCAGCTAAGCGATACACCCGGGCATACATCGTGGCCGCCGTCCTGCGGACTGGGATTGGAGGCAAGGTTCGGGTCCGTCATATCATTCGCCAGCCAGTATAGCTCCTGCTCGGAAAGTGCGTGGTCGTAGGCGCGGAAGTCATCCATCCTTCCGAAGAAGAATGCAGCCGGATTTGAATTTATATCGGGAGGGTAGCCGCGGTCGCTGCAACCAATATACAGGTGGCCGGGGTTGGAAATATCCCCACATTCGTCCTCGTTGGGGTTTGGATACTCGGTGGACGGCGTTGGCTCCAGCACGCCATTGACATAGAATCGAAGTTCCTCCCCGGGCTTGCTCACGTCACGCACACACGCAATGTGGACCCACGTGCCGTCGACGCAATTTGTCTCCGGAACCTCAGTACGCGATTTCAACTCCCCGCCGGGCTCAGAATAATTGTACAGGCTAAACCGTGTCCACTCGCTATCATCATGGTAGCAGTTAACCCCGTGAAGGTCATCTTCATCTGAGTCGGTATCTGTGCCGGAGTAGTCTACACCCTTCCAAAAGTAGAACCAGTCGCCGGCGAAGCTCGTCTTCGCCCAGAAGGAGTAACTGAATGACTCCGTGCTGAACTCTGCCACATCGTTGTTCTCTACCCTTATGTAATCGCCGCTGCCATCCAGCTCCAGCACCAGGCCTCTGCAGGGGTCATCAACGACCGTTGCGTCCCCGTAGAAGGTTCCTTCGGCATCCTCAATGTAATAGGCGCTATCGCTGGCCGTGCTGTCGTCAAAAGAATATCGCGCCACAAGCTCCGCCGACGCCTTGCCACAAAGACCCAACAGCAAAACAACAAAAGAAACCAGAACAATCAGTTTTCTGCACATAATTTTGCTCCTTTCAAATCGCACCAAAATCCTCTTTCTTTTCTTTGGCACAACGCCAAACAATCTATTGCTTTCAACAGGCGTTAAAGAATTTCATTCTCACCCTATTTTGTGCCTGCCAAAAGCACTAAGCTTCTTTCTTATTGGCTAAAAAAGGTGGACTCCGGCTGCAATCCTTGGCTGCCAACGACTTTTCAGATTCGACTTCCATCCTCCTTAAGTTTGTCCAGAAGGCCATCAAACGGGCGTGGAAACCCAAAATCCATAAGCTTACTTAGCATGAATATACCAGATTACCGCGTTTTCATCAACAAAAATTTGTCAAATAGTAACGAAATTTTGCATATTTTTCGGTTTTTTGAGGACCTTGGTCATTGTCACTGTCCCCGGAAGTGTCGTTGAGGTGCAAAATAGGGCTTCCTTGCCGATGCGGGCTGAAAAACGACCCTTTGAAGTTCTTAATCTTCTCCTCTTTGTGATTGCAGTATGTAAAAAGGGGCCTATGCTGATTAGCATAGGCCCTGAACTTTTGCAAACCTTTATATCATTCCCGCGAAGCTTGCCCCTACCTGATTGGGGGGCGGGAATCCACTCAGCGCAGCCGATTACTCAGGCCATAGTTTCTTCTTAAGCCAGTTGTCGGCAAGTTTAGCATAGTCTTTCAAGTTGACGATTCTGTCGACCAGGTCTTGGCTCAGACAAACGCCCATGTCATTGTGCCTCAATATTGATACGCAACAGAGACATTAAGTAACTCTATTGCATGAGACCATCCTTTGCCAGGGGAAAAATTAGCCTTTGGCTCAGCTATGTCCCGGCTTTTGCTTCTTGTCTAACTCGCTTAGATGTTCTAAGTGCATTCGTTTGGGCTTCCTTTGGGGCACCCATCGGATATAAAAACATTGTCTATGGTACAAAAAATAGAGCTTTCACGTCAATAAAATTTCTACCTTGTGAATATCGTAAAGCCTGTTAAGTGTGCGTTGTTGCCTGCATGAAAATCGCCCTGACCATAAGTTTCGGATTAACAAACAGATTTGGCAAGGTTTTGGGGTAAGGGACGAAAAATTAAATAATTCTTTGTGGATTTTTGTTGGGG
>CAZOUM010000033.1:0-3996 GCA_964582985.1 uncultured Pirellulales bacterium
TTCCAAGAAGAATACAGCCCCAAAGGTAGCTGCGCCAAAGCGGCACTTCGAGCATCTTGACACCTTCAACCAGAACAACTTTTCCGGCACCGTGTGTTGCTCCTACATCAAGGCTCAGGCCAAAAGGAATCTTGACATGGTCAATCGCATCCGGGCCTATGAGAGTGTGGAATAAGGTGCCCAGAAAGAACACAGAGATTGCATACATAGTAAACGGCTTGATGGCCCAATTGACGAAAAGGGTCAGGCCGACGGGCTTGATGTTCTTGCCCGCCTTTAAGACCTCGGCGAAATCGATCTTTACCATAATCGGATACATCATAAAGAACAGGCAAATTGCGATAGGAATTGAGACAACAGGGGCGTTGTTGACATAAATTGCCAGGCTATCAAGATACACAGCTACTTTTGGGGCGAGCTTGCCCAAAACGATGCCTGCGAAAATGCAAAGAACCACCCAGAGAGTCAGATATTTTTCAAAAACATTAAGGCCGCCATTCGGGCTGGCCTGCGTCTTGTTATTCGACATTGCACAGCTCAAACTAAATTACTATGTGAGTATATACTCATATATTAACATAAAGTTCAAGCAAAAGCAAATATTTTTTCGGGACTCCGCATACCAGCGCAGGTGGCAGGGTTAATATTTTTTTCTAAACCTTGCGGCGGGAATATTGAGGAGCTTGCGATACTTTGCAACGGTCCGTCGGGCGAGGTTTGTAATGCCGGCTTCCGCTAATTTCTTGCGTATCTGGTCGTCGCTTAAGGGTTTGGTTTTATCCTCGGCATTGATAATCCGCTGGAGCTCGGCCCTTATGGCTTCCCAGCTATGTCCCTTGCCGTTGATATCTTCCATGCCGCCGCTAAAGAATTTTCGCAGCGGTAGTATCCCCCGGGAGCACTGAACGTACTTGCCGGCAACGGCTCTCGAGACGGTAGCCAGATGGACGCCCACATCTTCTGCGACTTTCGACATCGGCAGCGGCCGAAGGTATAAATCGCCCTTATCGAAGAACTCCTTTTGATGTTTGACCACTGCTGTTGCAACTCTGAGCAGTGTATTTTTTCGCTGCTCTATTGCATCCATAATCCACTTGGCAGAGCGGATGTTATTTTGCAGGAACTTTTTCGTTTTTTGGCTGACGCTGCGGTCTTTTGACATTTTTGCATAGTAGTTACTTATCCTCAAGGGCGGCAGATTTGAATCGGCCAGGCGGACAGAGTATGCGGGCGAATCATCGATTGATTCTACTATGACATCGGCGGTAACCGGGTAGTTTCGACTGCGGCCCACCTGCAGGCCGGGGGACGTGTCGAGCTTGCTCATACGCACAATGGCACGATTGACCTCTTCGATGCTGCATTTCATTTTCTTGGCGATATCCGGCAGGCGATTTTCAAGCAGCTCGTCCATATGTTCGGCGACAAGGCGGGCTTCAAAACTCATATCCTCACCGTTCTGGGCCATCTGGATAAGCAGGCATTCTCTGAGGTCGCGTGCACCGACTCCGGCAGGGTCCAGCTTTTGGACGAGCTCCAGGGCGTGTTTCAAGTCATCGAGGGTGAAATCATGTCTGTCTTTATTGTGCAGTTGCTCCAATCTTACGGTCAGATACCCCCTGTCGTCGGTGTAGTCTATAATCATATTGCCGGCTTTCTTGACCGGCTCGTCGGCCTCGACCAACAGCCACTGCTCACTCAAGTGTTCGTGCAAAGATTTAGAAGGGGCGGCGGTGTTTTTTATCGCCTCGAGTTTGCCATCGAGCTCGTCGGTTCGAGGGCGTCGGCGGAAAGAGCCGGATTCGCTCATATAGCTCTTGAAATCATCGTCAAGACTGTCAAGACGCTCGAAGTCTTCAACCTTGTCTTTGTCGGTGTTGACAACCAAATCTTTCTCGTTGATATCATCCTGAGGCTGCTGTTCGACAGACTGTGGTTCTTCGGTGCTTGACGGCTCTTCAATTTCCAAAACCGGATTGTTGTTGAGCTCCTGCTCTATTCTTTCCTGAAGGGCGAGGATTGGCAGCTGGAGAATTTCCATCGACTGAATCATACGCGGCGCGAGCTTCATTCTCTGCTCCAGCCGCATGTGTTGCCCCATCTCCAACTTCATAGCACCACCAAAAACCTTTTCATCCTGCCCCCCGATTCCTGAATCATTCTTAATTATATCATAACCGTCTTAAGAGATTTCGGCAATACTCGCGGGCTAATTTAAAAACTTCAGGCAAGAAAATTATTCTAACTCTTGTCTGCCGATTATAGCGTCGGTAAGCATTTTGCCGCTTGCGTACTCGATGGTGGAGCCTGTGGGCAGACCTCTTGCAAGGCGGGTGATTTCGACGCCGGCGTTTTTTAGCAGCGAGCTTATATAAAGAACAGTGCCGTCGCCGGCCATATTTGGATTGGTCGCCATTATGACTTCTTTTACATCACCCTTGCGGACCCTCTCGACGAGCTGGTTGATGGTTAAATCGTCCGGCTCAATCCCGTCAAGCGGTGCGATGTGGCCGCCGAGAACGTGATAGACCCACTTGCAGGCGCCGGTTTTTTCGAGAGCGATGAGGTCTTTCGGCTGTTCGACAACGCAAATCAGGCTTTTGTCCCGGCGGGGGTCGGAACAGATTCGGCAAATCGTCTCCTCCGAGAGATTGTAGCAGATTTTGCAGTGCTTGGTTTTGTTCTTAACGTCGCTGATGGCCTTGGCCAGCGCCATGGCTTCCGCCGGCTCGGCTTTTAGTATATGAAAGGCCAGCCGTTCGGCCGTCTTAGGCCCAACTCCCGGCAGCTTCCCAAACTCCTCGATAAGTCTGCTCAAACTTTCCGTATATGCAGTACTCATGATTTATGGCCGGCATCACTACAGCAACAGGTAATTTCAGAATGTTCATAATACTGTGCTGTCTACCAATGTCAACTGCCAACGATGTGCGAAAAATGCACGTGTTATATCACTTTCGGAAGGCTTCTATTTTTGTGGACCTTAAAGAGGGCGGAAATATTATAATGAGGAGTTTATTTAATGAAAGGTCCGCGATGGCCAATATGATTCTCCGAAATTTCCGAAAAATTTTATAGTAGGCTGTCACTATTTTTTCTTTATGACCGTCTGTGTTAGTGAAGGAGATGGCAATTGAGTAAAGCCGAATCGCGAAACAGCTATGAAGCTGAGAATAGGGCTGAGCCGAACGAAACTGTGACACCTCAGATGCTTATGAGTAAGTATGCGTCGGTGGTGCTGGGTTTCTGCCTGGCCAATGCAAAAAACTTTCACGATGGCGAGGATATTATGCAGGAAGTTTTTTTGAAAGCGTTTACGAAACTGGGCACTCTAAGAGACCGCAGCCGTGTGCGTCCCTGGCTGCTGAAGATTGCCCGGCGAACGTGCATTGATTATTACCGCGAACGTCGGCCCGCGCAGAGGATGCCGGAAGAGGTAGCAGCCCGGCCGGATTATGGAAATGAGCATATCATACGTTTGCATACAGCCATCTCCAAACTACCCAAGCATTATCGCGAGACGATAACCCTTTATTATCTTGACGGCCAAAAGTGCGCCAGCGTAGCCCGAAGCTTGGGCGTCAAAGAAGCGGCGGTAAGACGTCGATTGGTCAGGGCCCGCCTGATGCTGCACGATTTGCTGTCGGAGGATGAATCATGAGCGATAAAAACGATTGTCAAAATCGGCGTGAAGCAATCGCGGCCTTCGTGCTTGGTGAATTAGGAGCCAAGGCCGCTGACGAGCTCAAGAAGCATATCGATGCCTGCGAAACCTGTCGCTCTCTCTATCAGGCGCTGTTGGACGAAGAGGAAATGATTCAATCGGCGTTCAAAGCTATAGGCGATAGAAGCGAAAGCATACAAGAGGACCTTGTTGAGCAGTCGGATAAACATCCAGCAGCTTTGGAAGAAGATATGCGGCCAAGAAGAAGCACTGGTATTTTGAGCGCTATTATGAAGAGCAGGGTGGCAAGGCTTGCTGCGGCGGCGGTGATA
>CAZOUM010000033.1:4096-33882 GCA_964582985.1 uncultured Pirellulales bacterium
TTTGAGCGCTATTATGAAGAGCAGGGTGGCAAGGCTTGCTGCGGCGGCGGTGATACTTATCGCGGTGCTTATAGGCATATATCAGGGCGGCGGCGTTGAGAGCGTGGCATTGGCCGAGGTCTTTGAGAATATGAAGAAGATGCCCTGGATGCACCAGATAAGCACCGGATTTGAAAGGGGCGTTACGGGAACAGCAGAGCAGTGGGCCAACTTTGAATCTAACGTTTGGATGCTCAAGGGACATGATGGTAAAGTTAATTACTGGGATGTTGGAAGAAAGGAAAGATATGCGTACGACCCTGCATCAAACACGATTACAGTCTCGCGCCTGAAAGGCGGTACCCCGTTGGATTTATCATCGCCTGTTGCTATGCTGGAAAGTATGACAGAAAAGCTGACTGAGTGGGGGGCAGAAATCGTCGCAAAGTCTGGCAGGTACAAGGGCAAAGTGGTCGCAGTTCAGGAAATATCGCTTACACAAAACAACATTAGTAACAAGTGCAGGTTTTTTATAGACCGCAAACGACGCGTGCTATTAGGTGCGCAAATCAAGGGCACTGACCTGGCCGGAAATGTCGTAATGGATGGAAATATTGAATTTGAATACCCGCCAGACGGGCCGAAGGATATCTATGCCCTTGGCGTGCCGGCTACAGCGAAGGTTGTGGTTGAGGGAACCGAACCTGATGTTCAACTTGCCGCTGAATCGAAGCGGGTCGAGGCGATGTTTGCTGCTCGTGATATTGACGGCTTGGTAACAATGCTCGCAGAGGCTAAATTTGAAGAAGGCAGGGTACTGGCGGCGAATTATCTCGCCCAAATCGGGGATTCGCGGGCGATTGAGCCTTTGGAGATATTGAGTGCCCAGTGGAGCGGTGATGAGCAGGATAATCCCTATGCAGCGGCAATTAGGGAAATCAAAACACGGCTTGAGCAGGAAACGACCGATGTGGTGGTTAAAGGCGACGAGGATTCAACTGAGGACAAGGCGGCCACATCTTTGACCCCTGCGCTTGGCCTTACAGGCAGCGGCAGCGTATATGACCATTTCTTATTCACACGGATAAACAAAGAGGATGGGCAAAAGAAAACCAAAAACCTGGTGATTGCCAGGGTTACAGTCGCGGGATTCGAATTACGGGAAATCGATACCGGCCCTTATGATGGCAAGCCCGGGTATCGGTGGGAGTATCCGTTATGCGTAGTCGGCGGAACTTTATACTGTAAAGAATGGAGTGACTCCGGGAAAGGTTTGATTTCGCTGGATTTGTCGACAGGCGAGACCGGCAGAATAGGGAATTTGCCGGAGCTGCCTTTATCTTACTGGAGTTATCTTTCACCTTGCTGCTACTATGACGGCCGCCTGTATGCCCTCGTTGGCGGCACGAAAACGCTCCAGGTGCTGGATTTTCGCAAGCGTGCTTACCGCAATATCGCAGCGATTGAGCAATGCTGGGGACATGAACCAATCGCCGTCTCGCCTGACCATAAGCGGATTGCACTCTTTGCATTTGACCCCAATAGAAGTGCAGCAATACTGCTCAGGATAGTCAATGTTGAATCCGGCGAAATTTCATATCCGATTGAACCGTTTGAATCCAGGGTATCACTTTCCAATTCGTTTCGTGGTGGGGGAGGTTTCATCTCGCTGCTGCCTGTGATTTGGCTCGACGGCGAGAGGGTGCTTTTTGTCCGAGCAGGGTCTTCTGAATTGCCTGCCAGGCTTGTCTGTGTCAATGTTACCACCGGCGATATGAATGACGTCACCCCACTGCCGGGCAGATCCTCCCCAAGTGAAGTTCCCCTAATTCAGGACAACACGGGGGCAGGCCCGCTAATCTACAAAGACGATGATGATGAGGACCGGTATAGGGTAGATGTGGCAGCTGGTAAACTGGTTGAGGATGACTGTATCGGCGGAGATTATTATCTGTACGACGGGCATTTGTTTGACGACTTCAAGGAGTTGGCGGCGGTAAAACGCGAAGACGCAAAAGTTTCTCCTGATGGTAAACGCGTCTTATGGGTCAGCGACGGTAAGCTCTTTTATCATGATTCTGCCGGTGAGGCTCCGGCGCCCGTTTTAGAGCAAGGCACCGCAACGGGTGGATACAGTCTGCTCTGGGTTAAAATTGAAGACCTGAAGGCGCCGGCGGCTGCGGCGGTTCTGCCGGCCGGATGGATAGCTTTCAAGGACCGTCCGTCTGAGCCGCGGGATAAGGGTTCCAGTCGTAGTCCCAGGCCCGCTCGCGAAAATATCAATGACCACCTGACATTCACAGTCGAAACCGATAAAGACACCTACCTGCATCATGAGCCTGTTGAAGTCACGCTCACAGTTACAAGCATAAGTGACAGGGACATTGAACTTGTTGCCCCAGTTGTTTTCGACCCTGTTACAGGAAGTATCGTTCGACTCGGCCTGCATTATCCGAACGGCTCGGCATCCATTGACTGTGGTGCGCAGCCTTATGCACCCAAAGAAGAAAACATTGTATTAAGGCCGGGTGAATCTGTAAGTGAGGCCGACATACTCGAGGTTTCGCGAGTCGGGGAGTACCGAATCGGATGCGAATATAAAGGATATAAGGGCAACTGGCAGGGAAAACTGGGTGATAGTGCCGCCTTTGAGGTAAAGCCGATTGACTCAGCTGAACAGGAACGAGTGCCTTTCGAGGCCAAGTTCAACCGGCTGATGGAGAAGTTCCGCTACCAGCGCAGCATCGCACCGGACTGGGACGGTTATCAGCCAACGGTCGCAGACGATATAGTAGGTATCAGGGGAATGGGGGCGAAGGTCGCGCCTTATCTTATTGAAGCTCTTAAAGACGAGAACGATGCCGAAGCTCGGGAAGTGTTCTACCGGACACTGACGGATGTGGCGGGTCCGGAGGCGTTGTCCTTCTTCCAGGGTCGGCTTATGCACGGTTCGAAGGATGAATGTAAGCGGGCTTGTAACTGGCTTTACGAACTTTATAGCAAAGGAAAGGATGGAAGTGCTGAAGCGCTGGCGACCCTTCTTTCGGCTATGAAGCATAAGAACACCGATGTTCGCGACAAGGTAGCCGGTGTTCTTAACAACATATATGACCCAAATGTTGAGAGTTGCTTCAAGAGAGCTGTTGAGGATGAAGATAGGGGTATCCGTATGACGGCGGCGCGCTACCTCGCCGCGGCAGAGTGGCTTGATTTGGATGAATGGCTGGACGTGGCAGCCAAGACGCCTACTAAGGCCCGTTACCTTGCAGCCAGGTCAATCATCAAGCAGTTGGAAAAGTATTGGCACATCAGCAAGGGACAGCTCCCGAAGGTCAGATGGGAAGAAGTGTCCAAAAATCCGGAGAAGCTGGAGCAGTATCGCAAGGTAGTACAGGCCTGGCAGAAGTGGTCAAACGAAAACCCGCGCTACTCGTCTGGGTTCTTCGACCGCGACCGTGAGCACTGGGGGGTTCTTCGACCGCGAACGTGAGCACTGGCTGAAGGAACCGTCATCATAGGACAAGCGACTTTGTAGATTAAGGCCGGGCTTATTGGCTCGGCCTTTTGTTTGCGCATGCCCGATTGTTCAATCGGCTCAGCCGGTTTGCAAAAAGATATGACGAGCGAAAAATTTCGAGTTTGGCTGAATTATTGTATTAGTTATGTTCGCAGACACAGATATAGCAATTTTTATGGGTCGCGGTTATCAGATGAAGTAAATCCAATTTGCTTTTTCAGCTTAACTTATGCTGAATTTGTGACGATACAGGAATAAAATTACGCAAAAGCGTATCGGCTTGAATTTAGGAGAATTAAGATGGGGATTCAGAACTGGTCGGACGATATTATTCTGGTGGATTTGCCCCAGGAACCGGAAATGGCAGACGAGCTCAAGACCGTTACAGGGATGGTTCGTGATAGAGGCAATTGTGATGTGGTGATTGATTTTTCCAGCGTCGATATTGTGACTTCTTCAAGCCTGTCAAAGCTCCTGAAGCTGCGGAAGTTATCAGGTGATTGCGGGCACAGGCTTGTTTTTTGCAATGTGGCTGCCGCAACCAGAGGCATTTTCACGGTGACCGGTCTTGACGGTGTTTTCGAAATCGTCGATGATAAATTCGTTGCGTTGGCAAGCCTCCAGGTCGTCAGTTAAGGGAATCTGATTACCGGTCTTGACAAACAGCTCTATTTTGCTTATTATAATATGGGTTTCTGGCGAGCCGGTTACAAAGGTCGCCGAAGGTGGCGGTTTTCGTAACCTGCTCGCAGGCTTCTAACAAAAGTTGGACTTAATAAATGGACGACGAAGTTCTGCGGCAAATCGAGCAGGTAGTAGATTACAAGTTTTCTAACGGCAATCTCCTGGTCAAAGCGCTGACTCATTCCTCCGCCGTGGATAATCGACTCCTAAGTAATGAACGGCTGGAATTTCTCGGCGACTCTGTCTTATCTGCGATTATTTGTCAAACTCTCTACGAGCGGTTCCCGGCTTATCTGGAAGGTGACCTGACAAAAGTTAAGAGTATGCTTGTTTCCCGCAGGAACTGTGCGCGGATTGCAAAGGAGCTTGGCCTACAAAAATACTTGAAGGTCGGCAAGGGTATGGCGAGCAGCCGGGCCTTATCAGGCTCTCTTGCAGCAGGTCTGCTGGAAGCTATTATCGCGGTAATTTATATTGACGGAGGTCTCGAGGCCGCCCGCAGCTTTGTACTAAAGACGTTTGCCTCACTGATTGACCGGGCCGATGCCAATCAATCGCAGGGAAATTTCAAGTCCTTATTGCAGCAGTATGCACAGCAGCAGTTTAATACTACACCTGTTTACGAGCTGCTCGATGAGAAAGGACCTGACCACGACAAGTGTTTTGAGTTGGAAGTGGTTATCGGCGAGCGTCACTTCCCAAGTGCGTGGGGGACGAATAAGAAAGAAGCGGAGCAAAAGGCTGCTTTCAACGCCCTCGTTGAGTTAGGTGTTCTTGAGGATGCTTTGTTGGGTGAGAGCAGCTAAGGCTCTCCTGGCTCTGGAATTGTCAGCAGTTACTCTGTGATCAACCTAAAAGCGTGCAAAACCAACATAATTACGACTACAAAGACTACGATTGAGGCAAACAAAACCGCAGCTTCTTTTATGAAATTGGCCGGTGTTATTTTTGGCAGCTTTGTCGCCTTATAGGTTATGGAAATCGAGGCCGCTAACGGCAGCAGCCAGAGCATTAAGGCCGGCTCCGGCACGATGGCCTCTGGAGCGGTGAAAGTTGCTATTATTAGAAAACCGGCTGCCGACATTTTAGCCTCCCGTTGTTTCTGTGGCACGCAGATACGCTAAATAAATGGCGTTGACAATACATAAAAGGTTGAGCAGACCGGCGGTGCTTGTGTAAATCTGGCCGATTTCATTTGGCCAGCTGTAGACCGGATAACCACCGCCGGCGGTTATCCAGGCCAGCACCGCCACCATCGGCGAGGTCATAATCTGCGATGCATACACATACCATGGCGTTGGTCCGACCGTGTCGATTACACCGATTGAGCCGATATATAAGCCGGCACAAAAAGTTGGGACAATAGTTGCAAATATGATTATAGCACGCGTTTTTTCTTTCAGCACAAGGTGCCCGGCGCCGGGTATAGACCAGGCAAGTAGTCCCGCAGTCAGCGGCAGCAGCAGACAATTTTCTTTGGCGGGCTGTGTCATTATGATGTGTCCTCGGAGCCCGTTGGCTCGTTGGCGTCGGCAGGTTCGGGCTCCTTGGCGAGTCTGAAGTTCATACGTTTTAATATGTTTTCGGGGTTAAAATGTATCACTGCAAGAGTCTGAGATTGAGTGAGGTCTTCTTTGAATATCTGGAGGGCCTTGATACTTTCATATTCATCCTGATAAAGCCGTTTCACCGAAAGCTTCTTTAAGCAATAGCAGCTCAAGTGGGGCTCGAATTTGAGAATGAAAGGCACGGTCTCAAGGCTGTTGGTGTCTTCCGGCACCAGCGAATAGAGCCGGTTTACAAACTCAGCTTGTATTTTGAACTCGTTGACTAACAATTGTCTCAGCGGATTACCCTCATATTGTATTTCCCATGTGTGTATTTGCTGCCTTGGTATTTGCCCCAGGGTCGTGGGTTCTTGCAGCACAAATACGTTGGCGTCGCTTTCATTCTGGTCATCTCGTCCGTAAAGCTCGTTGAATTTATTAATAGCGCCGTCCCAGCCATCCGCTACCACCTGTTTGATAAACTCCTCGGTTTTACTTTTGGTGGTATCCATTGCGGCAAGTTTCTTTAAGTCCTCAGCTACCTTTTCCCTTACTGAATAAACGTCTTCGCTTGTCTGGTTTGGGTCATGCTCAAACTTGAGCGCACTTTTGCTGTAGGCCTGATTCAGGTTCTCCGGGACAGAGGCTTTCACAGCGTCTATCACCCGCACGAGTGCCGTAACTTCTCCGAGCGAATCCTTTAAGAGTCCGATATTCTCATACGTCCTTGGTTTTGCGGTATCGAAGGGACCAAGGTGACTGGTTCCGAGTTCATCTATTGAGAATACAATTCTCGGTAATCCGACCCTGTTTAGAAAATCTGGCGGGCTGTGCCCCTGGCCTTCTACGTACAACCTGCCCAGATACTCGTCTTTTTGTATGTCAGCCGCGGTCAGCAGTCCGGTTTGTCCCGCATATATCTTGATTTCGTGCTCCTTGCTTAACTGTTCAGCCACGGCATTATAATCGCCAACCAGTTGTCTGAACTGCTCGGAACTAAGATTTTGAGACTCTGTTCCTTCAAGACCGGCCTCGGTACGCGACTTTGCCTCCCGCAAAATTATATTTGCTTTTGAGTATATTTTTCTCCGTAGAAGCAGCTCTGAAATGGCACTTGCCACCTCGGTATAGCTTTTGGTTTGTTTGACTGGAGGCGAGTTGGGGTCGTTCGGGTCTGACGGGACAAGCTCGTACAATTCCTCCCTGTGCCTATCGTAATATTTTTCAGCCTCGTCATCGGTAGGTTCTGTTACGATAGGGGTGATGTCGTCGAGCTTGACTGCAATGTATTCAAGCCGAGCTCGGTCGCCAATCTTGTACCCGAACCCGTAAGGGTTCTCCTTGCTTATATCGCCGGCAAAGAAAGCCTTGTATTTTTCAAAGTGCTCAGACATTTTCCTTTCGTTCGGCTCGCTCTGCGTTTTGGCAAAAACGGCCGAATCAAATTTT
Organism: uncultured Pirellulales bacterium; assembly: GCA_964582985.1. Taxonomy (GTDB): domain Bacteria; phylum Planctomycetota; class Phycisphaerae; order Sedimentisphaerales; family Anaerobacaceae; genus CAZQYB01. The sequence continues at coordinate 11,273 of CAZOUM010000033.1, forward strand.
ACAAATTCAACATCTATTGTTTCTTCTTGCCAGATGCTGTTGTGCATTGTTTGTGAGTTCGTGACATCCTCGCTCGCGCAAACCACGGTGCAGTATTCCAGCACCGCCACCAGTTTGGCGAACGTTGCCAGGACCTCTTTTTCGGCGATTCTTTGGCGCTTCATAATTGCGCCGACTAACCCTTGATATGTTAGTCCTTGAAAATCCGGCAGTCTTCTCGCGAATGCAGATATTGCCCCCGTGAGCTGTCTGGCCGCAACTTTCTCCGATATTTTGATTCCCGCAAGCGCTGCCTCCCTTTTCAGCAACAGCCAGTATGTTTCGTTTCCCATAGAGCGATTGTAGAGGTCGTCGATTTGTTTGTCGCTTATGCGGTAGTTGCTGTATCGTATCAGCCTTTTTATATAGGTGACGGAGCGCGGCGAAGTTGTTCGCTCCGAAAACAGGACTTCCCCCAGCAAAAACGCCGGCAGGTCTTGCGTCTGGGTCAGCGGTGCGCCGATATTTTTCAGCAGAACATCTGCCCGCAGCATCCTCAGCGTGTCCAGCTCTCGCCGGGCTATTGTTCTATCGTAGTGTGTTATCTTTCTGTTGTCCCCGAAGTAGGCTACTGTTTTATGCAGTCCTGTTCTTCTCTCGCCCAGCTGCTGGATATACGAGCCCCCAATGAAGCCGAACATTATAACGATGACCACTACGGCCATCACCTTCTTATTGTTCTTACGAAGCCATTTCACCAAATTCATATTTATGCTCCCAATCCCTTTCGAGGTCGGTCTTTCTCTTGGGTATTAACGGCCTAAGTATATGCAACTGCCTGTGCTTTGCAAGAAAAATAGCATTCACCCTCCTTCGGCAGGAGCGAATCGCCTCTGAGCGATTCGAAACCAAAACCTTCTAAAGAACAGGACACGGCAACTATCCAGGTTGCGCAGCGGCCCACGTCTAAGCAGGCTAAGCTTGCGACAATTTTGGTTGTAGTACACGACCTTGCGCTATCTCGCAGAGTAGGACTTTTATACTCGACCGTCCTTGTCGCCTTTCGGGCGACGCTCGGGGCGCAAATGCATTTTGGTGAGCTCACGTCCCGGGCATCTGCCTGCTCCGTGTACCCAGCAGCACAACCCGCCTGGAGAGGTGTCCCTTCGCACGCCTTGTGAACTGGTCTCGGGTGGCCGATGTTAGGCTTGGCGGTTCCCACCAGGTTCTGTCCTTTTGCCGAGGCACTTTTCTGCTCGCACTGACACGCAGCGGACTCCAGCTTGGTAATTTTCCTATAATGATGGCATTGGGCATACTCTGTGCTTTATGTGCGGGAAAGTGGTAACGATAGTGCTTGTTGTACTGGTGGTGTGCCGATGAAGAGCGAGCGGTTGGACCGACTGGAGGGAGGTTAATGTTTGGTGTATTTACAACTAACACTTTCTTCTCTTGGGGCCCCCTTCGCTGGGCCAAAGTTTATATTTCTGGGCCGGAATAGGCACGACTGTTTGAATATCCCTGTTGCTTTGCAGGAGTCAGTGTTTCACGTGAAACGTACTACCGCGTAGCTAAGGGGCTGGATTCTCGGTATCGGTTGTTAGGGTTAGAGCTTATCCGAATAACCGGGTCGTTATGAGGCCGAGCGAAAAGTTCGAGGCCAAGGCGGCAGGCCAAAAATGCTCGGAGGCGTGGTTTTCTCCACGTTGAGAACGTTTTTGGCTGACAACGCAGGCATCGGGCTTTGCAGCCGGCCGCAATAGAGCGGGTTATTGGGATAGGCTCTTAGTCTGCTTTGCAGCCGGCAGGCGAATACGTGGCCAGGCAGCGTCGCCTCGAAAGTCATCAGACCCGTGATGGTTCAGAAAAGGTACGCTTGAATGTAAAGACGCAGGTAGCACGTTGGAAAAAACGGGGGTCGTGTTTCCCAGGCTAAGAAGAATCGGGCTGGAGATTGGGCCTTTGCACTCGCCGGAAGCTTGATCGCTGCGCGGGGAAGTTACTATCGCTGCGGTTGTGGGTCTCTTCAGATATGTTCTCGATAACTCCAGCGCCTCGAAGTAGTGATGCCTTGCCGCGGATGAGATTCTTGGTCCCCTATGGTTAGCACGTCGTGCTTCAGCAGCAGGCGTGCGGGGACTTCTTGGCCTGGATGACGCTGAATTATGGTTTATTTTAAACGTTTTGTTTCATCTTATCTGATTGTTTCACGTGAAACATTTTTCCGAGACGGGTTTTTTGCTTGGAAAGTTGCAGCCTTTGCGGTAAAAAGTCCGAAATATCTCTTGTGCAGAGATTGCGAAAGAAAAACGAGTGTTAGTATCAAGTTGAGAAGGAGGTTTTATATGGCTCAGAAAAAGAGGGAGCGGGCGAAACACCTCGGCCGCGGTCTGCAATCACTGTTGGGTCCGATAATACCTAACAACCCAGAGGTAAATCAAGTAGTGACTAATTCTCCCCTGTCGCCTAACTTTCCACCAGATAAGGAGTTACGCGACTCGCTGCGCGAGATTAGCATCGACAGTATATCGCCGAATCCGTATCAGGCGCGGACGGTGTGGGGCCAGAAGGAGTTGGCAGATTTGGCTGAGTCCATCAGGGCAAATGGTATACTTCAGCCGATTATCGTTCGCCCGGCAGGTTCCGGATATCAGCTCATTGCCGGCGAGCGGCGGTTCCGAGCTGCGAAGCTGGCTTCGCTGGCCACGATACCGGCCCTCGTTCGGCAAGCCACTGACGAACAGTTGCTTGAATGGGCGCTGGTCGAGAACATACACCGCTCTGACCTGAATCCTATCGAAAGGGCAAAAGCGTATCAGAACTACTTAGGTACCTTTTCGCTCACTCAGGGTGAAGCGGCGGCGAGGCTGGGTGAAGACCGCTCCGTTATCGCTAACTATCTGCGGCTTCTGGACTTGCCTGAGGAAATCAAGCGAATGTTAGTCGAGGGGCAGCTAACTATGGGCCACGCTCGGGCAATCCTTGCGCTGCCTACCGACGAGCTTCGCCGAAAACTCGCGAATCGAGCACTCGCAGGACGGCTTAGCGTACGCGAAGTCGAAAGGCTTGTTCGCAAGTACCTTACGGGGACGGAACAAGCCAGGGCGGGCGTCCGGGAAAAGCTGCCTCATATCCTGGACCTGGAGAGGAAGCTGAGCAGCCAGCTTGGGACAAAGGTAAACATTGAGACACGAAAAAATGGCCAAAGGGGCAAAATAGTTATCGAATTTTATTCCCTGGATGAATTCGATGGTATCACGGAAAGGCTTGGCCTGGCGTCTGTGGAGGAAGTTTGACGGGGACGGTCACGAGCAGGCGGCCTTGTTTGTCATATTCCTGGGTTGTTCCAGGAGAATTGTGAGAAGGGCTATAGAATGCAAAAGCGGTTAAGTGGAAAGGTAGCTATAGTTACGGGGGCCGGCAGGGGTGTCGGCAAAGCTGTTTGTCTTGCATTTGCGAAGGAAGGGGCCGGCATCGTATTGGCCGCGCGCTCAGTGGGCAAACTTGAAGAAATCGCTGAAGGGGTGACAGAGGCGGGCGGAAGAGCAGAGATTGTCGTCGGTGACTTATGCGAGGAAGAAGCGGTCAAGAACGTCGTGAAGGTAACGAAGGAAAAATTCGGCCGATTGGACATAGTGGTGAATAATGCAGGTGTCACTCATTCGGCAAAACTGGAAGATACCGCGACGGCCGACTGGGACAGATTGTTTAACGTAAATACGCGTGCGCCGTTTATTCTTTGCAGGGAGGCATTGCCTTTGTTAAGGAAGGCACCGAAGGCGTACATTATTAATATCGCCTCCATTGTGGGTATCAAATGCTATGCGCTGCAGAGTGCTTACACCGCTTCGAAACATGCCTTGCGCGGAATGACAAAGGCGTTGGCGGAGGAGCTGAGGGATACAAACGTCAGAGTGCATTCGATATGTCCCGGCGGTATAGATACCGATATGATTGGTGCGATTCGGCCGGACATAAAGAAAGAGGACCTTATGCAGCCGGAAGAAATTGCAGAGCTTGTGGTATACCTTGTGACGCATAAAGGTAACGCAGTTATGGATGAGCTGCACATTCGCCGGGCGGCATCAGCACCGTGGTTTTGATTAGCATTTTCACTTTATTAGGTACTCTGTAGAGAAATATAGGATAACTATGCGAGCGGTTATACAACGGGTTCTACAAGCTGAAGTTCACGTCAAGAGCGAATCTGTCGGCAGAATTGACAAAGGATTGCTGGTTTACCTGGGTGTCGGCAAGGGCGACAGTCTCAAAGATACGGAGTTTATGGCCGAGAAACTGGTGAATCTGCGTATCTTCGCTGACCAAGCCGGCAAGATGAATCGAAGCGTGGTCGATGTCGGCGGAAGTATTTTGTTGGTCAGCAATTTTACGCTCCACGGCGATTGCCGAAAGGGACGTCGTCCCGGCTTTGACGCGGCCGCCAAGCCGGACTTGGCACAGCAGCTTTACGAAAAAGTAGTTGAGCTAATCGCCGAGCAGGGAGTTCCTGTCGAAAAAGGCGTCTTTGGCGAGTATATGCAGGTAAGCAATGTGAACGACGGCCCGGTAACTTTCCTGCTTGACAGCAGCAGGCTATTTTAAGCCAACACCAAACTGCGTACGGCGAATATATTCTGTGTCAAGCACGGAATTGAAAAGCAAATATCACTTGACGAATAGCCTGAGCGTTCATACACTCATTCTTTTGTTTAATCACTGTTTTTTGGAGTTATGCAGTGGAAGAAGCTATCGCAAAAGCTGGTGCGCTCATCGAGGCGATGGAATATATCCGCAGCTTTCGCGGCCGAATCGTGGTCGTCAAACTCGGCGGCAGTGTCCTCGATGATATTGGCCTGCGCAAAAAGCTGCTGACCGATATCGCCTTTATGGCTACCGTTGGTATGCAGCCGGTCATTGTTCACGGCGGCGGAAAGGCCATCACAAAAGCAATGAATGACGCGGGGCTGGAACCGGTCTGGGTCCAGGGACTGCGATACACCGATGAGCGGACTCTGGCAATAGCTGAGCACACGCTCGTACATAAGATTAATACTCCCATCTGCGAAACTCTCACTGAGCTGGGCTGTGAGCCGATGGGACTGCATTCGCTGAGCAGTTGTGTACTGTCTGCGGAACCCTTAAGACTATCTGGTGAAAACGGGCGCAAACTTGACCTCGGACTGGTTGGCCGGATTATTGATATAAATGCCACGTTATTAAAGACCCTGTGCGCCGCGGGTACGATACCGGTTATCGCGCCGGTAGCCAGAGACAAAGCCGGTGGCAAATTAAACGTCAATGCCGACAGCGCCGCCGGCAAGGTGGCTGCCGCGGTTGGCGCGGAGAAACTCGTTGTAGTCAGTGACACCCACGGGATATTGGCCGACCTTAACGACCCGGCCAGCAGGGTATCAAGCGTGGACGAAACGAAGATTGCGGATATGATTGACACCGGCATCATTGCCAACGCAATGCTCCCAAAGGTTGAAGCCTGTTTGACAGCATTAAACGGCGGGGTCAAAAAGGCGCATATTATTGACGGGCGAATCCAACATTCACTTTTGCTCGAAATATATACCGATGAAGGCATCGGTACCCAAATAATAAAAAAACAGTAGACAGTAGTCAGAGGAGAATAAGGTAAGAAAGCTTATGACGACACAGGAGACAATTGATTTATTCGACAAGTACGTTATCGGCAATTACAAGCGTCTGCCGCGGGTCATCACCAAAGGCCAAGGCTGTTATTGTTTCGACGCCGATGGCAACAAGATACTTGATATGTTTCCCGGCTGGGCAGTTAGCGCGATAGGCCATTGTCACCCGAAGGTCATAGAAGCGATACGCAAGCAGGCCGGCGAACTTTTGCATATCGATAACACTTTTTATTCCGAGCCGCAGGGTAAGTTGGCGAAGCTTTTGAGCGAGCGGGCGTTCGGCGGCAAGTGCTTCTTCTGCAACAGTGGTGCCGAGGCCAACGAGGCGGCGTTTAAGCTGGCACGTCTTCACACCCCAGAGCAGAAGTACAAGTTTATTACCGCCAGGGGCAGCTTTCACGGGCGGACTTTCGCCAGTATGACGGCGACAGCCCAGCCAAAGCATCACGAAGGGTTATTGCCGCTGCTGCCGGGCTTTGTCTATGTTCCGTTTAATGATATTGCTGCGCTGGAAACAGCGTTTAGCGATGAAGTGGCAGCGGTTATGGTTGAGCCAATTCAGGGTGAGGGAGGCATAAATATCGCCACGGAGGAATATTTGCAGGCAATCCGGCGGCTTTGTGATGAAAATGGAGCGGTGATGATTTTAGATGAGGTCCAAACCGGAGTAGGCAGAACCGGAAAATGGTTCGCATACCAGCATTTTGATGTCGAGCCGGATATTATGACGATGGCAAAGGCACTCGGCGGAGGCGTGGCAATAGGGGCTATGATGGCCAAAGAAGAAGTGGCCGCCTCACTTGCCCCCGGCAAACATGCCAGTACCTTTGGCGGAAACGCCCTGGCCTGTGCGGCGGCCGTGGCAGTCATAGAGGCGATTGAAGAAGAGAATCTTTTGGAAAATGCTGTGCAGCTTGGTCAATACACCAAAGATAAGCTCGAACAGCTAAAGCAGAAACATTTTATTATCGACAGTGTCCGCGGCGTCGGCTTGATGATAGGCGTTCAATTGACAAGCTCCGGCGTGGAAATAGCAGATAAATGTCTGGAACAAGGTCTGCGAATAAATTGCACGCAGGATACCGTGCTGCGGTTTATGCCGCCGATGATAGCCACCCGCAGCCATATTGACCAGGCTATTGATATCCTTGATTCTGTTTTGACAGAGAGTGCAAAATGAAAGATTTTCTATCAATAAATGATTATTCGCCCGAGCAGCTCAAGGAGCTACTCCGGGAAAGCAGCAGCCTAAAGCGCTTATATAATGGCGGCGGGAGGGATTTGTGTCTTGAAGGTAAAACTCTCGCAATGCTTTTCGAGAAGCCAAGCCTGCGGACCAGAATTAGCTTTGAGGTTGCGATGACGGACCTCGGCGGCAATGCAATTTACGTCAAGCCTGAGGACATCGGCGGACTTGGTAAGCGCGAGCCGATTAAGGATATTGCAAGGGTGCTGAGCAGATACGTAGACGGCATAATGGCACGGACGTTCGAACACAGCACTGTCACCGAGCTGGCGGAGTTCGCAGCGGTGCCGGTAATAAACGCTTTGACGGACTTATTACATCCCTGCCAGGCAATGGCTGATGTGCTTACTATCCAGGAGCATTGTGGCAAATTGGAAGGCGTAAAAATCGCGTTTATTGGTGACGGTAATAATGTGGCCCGCTCGCTCGCATTTGCCTGTGCAAAACTCGGCATGAAAATGGTCATCGCTTCGCCTGCCGGTTACGAGCTCGATGCCGAATCGGTCAAGATGGCTAATCAAATTTCGGACAAGAGCGTCTCGCAAACGAATGACCCCACCAAAGCCGTTGCTGATGTCAACATCATTTACACCGACACCTGGGTCAGTATGGGCCAGGAAGAAGAGAAGAAAAAACGCCGTGCGGACTTCGCAGGTTTTGAGGTTAATGCCAAACTGCTCAAAGCCGCACCGGCTAATGCTAAGATTATGCATTGCTTGCCGGCTTATCGCGGCTTTGAAATCACCGATGAAGTTGCCGAATCGCCCAATTCGATAATATTCGACCAGGCTGAGAACCGCCTCCACTTCCAGCGAGCGCTCTTAAAAAAACTTATGAGCTGATGAAGACGAACCACAAAATAGTAATAGGGGATTCACGATGTATGACGGAGGTAGGGGACGAGTCCGTCCATCTGGTGATTACGTCTCCACCATACTGGCAACTCAAGGATTACGGAAACGGAAGCCAGATAGGCTTCAATGACAGCTATGAGGATTACATCAATAATCTGAATCTGGTTTGGAATGAGTGTCATCGAGTTTTACATAAGGGTTGTCGCTTGTGCGTTAACATAGGTGACCAATTTGCTCGCTCTGTCTACTACGGAAGGTACAAGGTAATTCCCATAAGGACAGAGATAATTAAGTTTTGCGAGACCGTTGGTTTTGACTATATGGGGGCAGTTATCTGGCAGAAGGTAACAACATGTAACACTACGGGTGGCGCGACAATAATGGGTTCATTTCCCCATCCGAGGAACGGCATCCTGAAGATTGATTACGAGTTCATTTTGATATTCAAGAAGCATGGTACTTCACCTAAGGTGGACAAAGAAATCAAAGAGAAGTCCAGGATGACGGTGGAGGAGTGGAACCAGTTCTTTACAGGCCATTGGAATATTCCGGGGGAAAAACAAGACAAGCACCTGGCAATGTTCCCTGAGGAGATACCCAAGCGTCTCATCAAAATGTTCAGTTTTGTAAATGATATGGTTCTTGACCCGTTTCTTGGCAGTGGCACTACCTCACTCGCGGCAAAAAAGCTTGGGAGAAACTCAATCGGTTATGAGATAAACCCTGAGTTCCTGCCGTTGATAAAGGAAAAATTGGGTATACGGCAAAGATTGATTTTTGAACACTCCGACTTTGAAGTAATCAGGCAGCAACTTCCAGAAGCAGACTACAAGGACAAGGTCGACCAGCTACCTTACATTTTCAAGGACCCTATCCAATTTGATAAGAAGATTGACCCTAGAAAGGCACAGTTTGGCTCAAAAATTAGCAATCATAAATCTAAGGGAGCGAAAGATTATTCTGTCAAATAGATGAAAAAATGAATGCTCATATTATTAATTGCGATGAAACCGAATTTTTTGATTCATTCCGGCCTAATGGATATCTTGGAGTTAAAGTTGGGGTTGGGGGCACAACTCCCCAGGCGCTTTCAAAAAGTTGCCGAACAATCTACAGTATGCAGGCAGATATGAAAACAATTCGCGTGGGTGATATCATATTTGTTCACGCAGGACAAAAGGTTTACGGTGCTTTTAAAGCTGCGACTGAGTTCCATGAGACTCCAGATACACCTCCGTATTTTTTGAGTAGGAATATTCATTATTATCCAAAACCAAATAACCCAAATAGTGGTTGGAAAGACAATGATTCCATCAGACCCAATGCCACCGGTTATTACCGTCACGTTGCAATAACACACTTTGTCGATAATCAGGGAAATAACTTGTGCTTTGAAAATGGTATCCAGTCTACAGAAGTTTTTGAGATCAAACGAAGAAGGAAAATTTGGTCAATCCCAGAACGTTGGAAATATACTGATACTGCACGAACCGTTCGTCCTTTGATGGCGGATGAATCCTTCGAACTACTTAAAATTATTCATAGGGCAAACGCAGACAATCCAAATAGGCTAACCGTAGAACCGGCAGACTTCAACAACTATTCACCAATCCAATTTATTTTAGATGGTCGTATTGTGACTAATGAAAAGATAATAGAAGGCTGGGTCCTCGAAAATATTGGAAGAAATTCCGATTTAGATGATGCTTTAGGCCCACTAAGTTCTTTCGGAAATAACATGCCCGCAGGGTATCTAAAATTCATGGACATATTTGGTTATCACCAATTAAGTACCGGCATAAAGATATATAAAGTTATCGAGATCAAAAAGGATGCATGTTCTTTCCCGGCCGACGTCAACCAACTTATTGGCTATACTAATTGGGTGACACAAAATATTGCCTCAGGAGACTATAAATCCGTCGAGGCTGCAATAATAGCGAAAAGTTTTGACGAAGATTGCATTAATTTCGTAGCAAATTTCAATACAACCGGAAACAACATCAGATTGATTCGTTTCGATTACATACCTCCGAATTATGACACTCTTGATATACAAAGAGTAGTGTGAATAGGTGCTTTGAGAGTATATGGGTGCCAAAAATAGGAAGATTCTCGTTGCCACTACAAATCCCGGCAAAATCGCGGAACTGAGAGCGTTGCTGGGTGACGATGTTGAATGGCTGAGCCTGTCGGATTTTGAGGGTGTTGCGGAAATTGAAGAAGACGGCGTAACCTTCGCTGAAAAACTTGAATTTATGAGGGCAGGAGCGGTCAAGGTCTGCTTAAAAGCAGGAACCGGAAGAAATCTGGGGCATAATACCCAATGCTATTCTGGTGTTTTTCAGAGAAATGGCGGTAGAAATCAAAATTCTTGTATCGTTTTGGGTTCTATCGCGTCATATTATATGTTGAGCGACCAAAATCGTGTGCTTTAACTGTTTAACTGGGAAATTCCGACTTGAATTTCACGGAGTGAAAGTCACCAGTGATGCCGGTTTAATGGAGAAAATTATGCTTTTCAAGCGTTCAAATCGGAAATCCTATGTCTATGTGGACAGCGGTAGGACGTGCCTTGTGAGATTTATGACACTTTCTATGTGCTTGGCCTGTCTCTTTGCCTCGTGCACTTACACAGGCGACGTACTCGACTCAGACGGCGATGGCCTTTCCGATTTCCAGGAGATTCACAAGTACCTCACTGACCCAGCGAGGCAGGATACCGACGGTGATGGCGTTCCGGATGGTGATTGGAATGAGCGACGAGAATACAGCTACTCGGTTCGTTCAATTCTCCAGTTTATGCCGCCATTTGACAAAGCTGCCCTCAATGACGACTTTCAGGACGCCCGAGTTCTGGAAGAGAGGGACGATTACATTGAAGTGGAAGTCATCCACTATCCTCTTAACACAGTTGGTGCATCGATTGACGCCAACCCCAATTGGCAAACCGATTACGTCGATATGACGCGATATTTAAAGCCCGGCATAACTACCAACTGGGATGACAGGATGCGACGGGATTTGCTGGCCGAGTTAAAGGCGGATGGAATTATAATTAACAAGCTCGTCGATAAGGAAGTTGTCGAGAAGGTCTCCTCCTGGCTGATGAAGAAATCCCAGAATCTCGGTGGTGTCTTCACGACTTACTACATTCATTATCCCGACGGCAAGCCAAGTGTCTATCCCGGTCTGGGAGGTGCATTTGAGAGTGAGTTTAACAAGATTAAGGACAGTTGCGGCTGGACGAGCGACCAGCACTTCGACTATGAGCTGTTGGGCAGAGGCATGTTCCGCAACAAAACGTACGGCACATGTACATCTTTTGCTGTTTATATGACCACTGTGCTTCGGGCGGTTGGCATACCAACGCGAATGATTATTGTGATTCCGGCGGTGGACCCTTCTGATGATGGCCAAGTTGACCTTGTGCGAGAGCGAATTACTCACAACCAGGTTCGAGAGACTATGCTTGCTGGACTCAGCCGTTTGGGCAGAGGATTTGCAGCACATACGTTCAACGAGGTATATGTTGGCAACGGTTGGCATCGGTTGAACTACGGGAAGCTGGGCCAGCCAGTTCTTGACCGGCATCTGTTCGGGCTGCACACTCACTTGTACACCTTCAATGATTTAGGTGAGGCTAACCTGGCGCCGACCTGGGGTAGGCGCTACGGCAGGGGCGAAAAATCTGCTGTTCTGAAGCACAACAATCCTTACACGGCCGTAACGTTATCGGATCTTTTTGGCTGCCACAGCAGTATCACCAACCCTGCTGTACCAGTAAAGGCAATTAAAGGGCATGAGCATCTAACTATCAGCAAGGCTTATTGGTTTCATTCAAGCGAGAGGCCTGGCCTGATTCCAAGCGACGCTGTGCCGGACGATACTGATGGTCACATTCTTTTCCATGTCGATGAGTGGTTCGGAGGTGAAGACATTGCCCAGTATAGATCTTTCTACAATGAGGTTGACAAAGGTTTCGTGCTTAAATCAGAGGGCTATCCCGATTTGTATGCCTTTGCGGAACGGGGATACTGGGGCCAAGAATTCTACATAAGGGTACCTGAAAAAGAGTACACGAAGATGGAAGTAGGTGTTCCGTATACTGTTTGCCCTGTTAACTCGAACCCAAAAAAACAATGGAAAGTCAGCCAAGGAGTGACGATTCGCAAATTAAGGGAGTCTGGTCGATATAGGCCGCCCAACTCCTTGCCTAACATATTCATTATGAGCCCTTCTTGGCCACCATTTGATATATTTGGAGACATCAGAGGGATTGTCGAAGATGTCACATACAATAAAACCGGGCGTTACCACGAGAAGAAGTCTTATGATGATATTTTTATTGCCGGTATCCATAACCGAAAACCCGGTGACATCATCGTCTTACTCTTTTCCCTCGACGCAGAGGAACGCATACCTGTGGAGTATGAAGACCTTTTGCCAAAGCCCTGGTCGGAAATTGAGGCGGGTCTGAAGCAGGGAGAAGCTGTGGAGCTGTCGGGCAAAGCCCGTGACATGAATATCATCCTGTTGGCGGCTCCGAAGCGGGGGCAACTCAAGCAGCTAATTGGGCAGACCAAGCTCCTGAAAAATTTGGAGAAGTACTCTCGAGGAGAAGACTAATGTCGAGAATTGCTAGAAGACTTGAATTTATGACAGGACGTTCGGTCAAGGTCCGTGCAAAAGCAGGAATTAGAAGCGATCCGGAATCTAAAAATCTGGACTTTCGTGTAAATCTGCAATAAAACTACCTCGGAAAAGAAATTTCATGACCGTTCAGGGTGATTTCGGCAAGATTATTGATGTGGTACGGAGAAAATTATGTTATTTAAGAGTTTATCTGGGAAATGTCAGCTTAAATCACCAGCGTCTTGAAGACTCAGGTCTAAGTTGAAAGAGATATAAATAATGGCTGCCGTTAAGAAGTGTATTTTGCCATTCCTGCTGGTGTTATTGTGTATTGGTCTGCTCTATTGGGTCTTGGGTCAGCGAAGTAAAGGGCAAGCAGGAAGAGGACCCGGTGACTCTACTGCACATACCCCAGACAAGCTAATCGGAGAGCCCGCTCCCGAATTGCGAAAGATTAAGGGCTGGAAGAATGGGGGGCCAGTCAGGATATCCGATTTTCGTGGAAAATATGTTTTGCTTGATTTCTGGGGTTACTGGTGTGGCCCCTGTGTAACGGAAATGCCCACAATGATGGAATTGCATGACGTATTTTCTGATGAAGGCCTAGTCATCATCGCTGTACATGACGACTCTCTGAGCTCTATCGAGGAATTGGATAGCAAATTAGAATGGCTGCGGCAGAAGTATTGGGGTGGACGCAGGTTACCTTTCCTGGTGGCTTTGGACGGAGGAGGCAATTCCGGAGCCCGTCACGGTGCCACGACAGCAGCTTATGGAATTGGAGGTTGGCCAACTAAAGTACTTATTGGGCCGAGTGGTAAGGTACTCGAAAAACGCTCTCGCATTACGCCGCCATTTCTGGATAAGCTTCGGCAACTACTTCTCGATGCTTCCCCTAGTAAGCCAGAGTGGAAAAATAGGTTTGATTTGGTTTATAGACTTGAGGCTGGTGAGACTCTGCGCTGGGTCAGGCCGCCGTTTATTCCGGAGCGAACCAAATTCTTCGCCCCTTTGCGCATCCGAAGTGACGTTTACGTGGGCATGAGTGAGCCTGTAGAATCTGACCATGTTCCTGAGAGCAATCTTTTTCTCTGGAATGGGCGAGAAGCAAAGGACTATTGGGCAAACCCAACGACCCTCGAAAGATTATTGAAGGCTCTTGGGCTTACAGCAAAAGAGATTCGGGGCCCATTTGAAGTGTTAGACCTCAAACTTTATGGCGATTGGATCCTTCGCAAAGAATCGACAACAGAAAGGCGACTCAAGGAATTGTCGCAAATTCTTAAACAGGAATTCAGTCAGTCTATTTCCTTTAGGAAGCAACGTATTGAAGAGCAAGTGGTTGTTGCCCATGGTCAACTGAATCTGCAGCCAATAAAACATAAAGAATGGGAAGCTCAAGCGTTGCGTCACTTTCCTGAGCTTCCTAAGAATTACCCCGTCTTCGTATATACCGACAGCTTGGATGAGGCGCGATTTCGTATTTTATATTCTGACTCATATCTGTCCGGTCTTCTGCAATATCTCGAGAAGGTTCTACGTCAACCAATTGTTGACGAAACAGAATCCTCCGACATTGTCGTGGGCTGGGCCATTCACAATTCAGTGAGAAGAGAAGCTGTGCTTGAGGACCCAACTATAGTTGACAGTCTATTGGAGAACCTTGCTAAACAGACTTCACTTGAATTCAGAAGGGAAAAGCGAGCGAGCTATGTTTGGGTAGTGAGCGGTCACGAATAGAACAACAATCATATGAGAATAGAAGTGGGCTCGCTTTAGCCCGGCCCTACGTATTACAAACATGGGATTAAAGGCTTTTATATGGTCTCGATTAAAGAAGGAAACAAAAAGAAAATACACAACTCCGATGTAATTCAGGAAATCCAAAAGGAAATGGAAGGACTGCGCAACTCAAAACTTTAATCTTTGCTCCAAGTACCAAAACCGATGGGACGCGAAATTCTCGTTGCTACTACAAATCCCGGTAAGATCGCAGAACTGAGAGCTTTACTGGGTGACGATGTCCAATGGCTGAGTCTCTCAGATTTCGAGACAGTCGCCGAGATTGAAGAAGATGGGGTTAGCTTTGCCGAAAACGCCCGCAAAAAAGCGCTCGGCTACGCGAAAGCGGCCGGGCTCTGGACAATCGCTGACGACTCCGGGCTGGTAGTTGATGTGCTTGATGGGGCGCCCGGAGTAAAATCTGCAAGGTTTTGCGGTGAAAAAGACAACGATAGAACGCTGCTCGACCGTAAGAATATGGCTAAGGTCTTGAAACTTTTGGAAGATGCACCGAAAGAAGGAAGGTCGGCGAGATTTGTGTGCCAGCTATGTTTGGCAAGTCCTGAAAGAATCTTAATTGAGACTGAGGGGACATTGGAAGGGCTTATAAACGATAAGCCGGTGGGTGAGAATGGTTTCGGCTATGACCCGATTTTCTTTGTGCCGCACCTGAACAAAACCGTCGCCCAGTTAACTCGTGAGGAAAAAAACGCAATCTCTCACCGCGGTAATGCTATCCGAAAACTAAGACCTTTGCTCGATAATCTCCTAAAAACGGCCTAATGATTCGAAAATTGTTTTCTCTTGACATTCTTGTGGGCCGCGTTTATTTGTCCAATTCTAAATTTTTCATGGCAAATCGCCGATTAGTGAATAACGATTAGATTGCTTTCCCGGCACACCGGGACCCACAATAAGAAACGCCGCGTAAAGCGCGGGGCTAAACAAAGACGTGTTTATGGCAAAAACGGGCTCAAATAGAAAATCTCTGGTAATTGTCGAATCGCCCGCCAAGGCGAGAACGATAAACAAGTATCTGGGCTTTGACTTCGAAGTAAAGTCTTCGATGGGTCACATTCGCGACCTTCCTTCGAAGGGCCTCAACGTCGACATAGAAAATAATTTTGAGCCGACCTACGATATATTACCCGGCAAAAAACGTACCGTGATATCGCTAAAGGCCGCCGCAAAGAAATGCCGGGACCTTTATCTCGCCACCGACCTCGACCGTGAAGGTGAGGCAATCGCCTGGCACCTCGCGCAAGTCCTCGGTGTCCCCGAAGAGAAAACCTACCGCGTGATTTTCAATGCCATAACCAAATCTGCTATAAAGAGTGCCTTTGCCGAGCCAGGCAAGCTCCATATGGGCAAGGTAATGGCTCAGCAGACCCGGCGAATCCTCGACCGCATAGTCGGATATCAGATAAGTCCGCTGCTCTGGAAAAAAGTTGCCAGAGGCCTTTCCGCCGGGCGAGTTCAGTCGGTGGCGGTCAAGATAATAGTGGAAAAGGAGAGGGAAATCCGCGACTTTAAGCAGGAAGAATACTGGTTAATCCCGGCAGTCTTCACTGCTGACTTGCAGAGCGACTACACCCGAGAGTGGCTCGATTTTTTTACGCCCGAGACAGTAAATGACAAATCACCCATTGTCGCGGAACAGAATAAATGGCTGGCAGAACATAACGCTTTCAAAGCGGAACTTTACAGCGTCGGCGGCGAGAAATTCAAAGCATCTAAGGAGGAGGTGGAGCGGATATTCAAGGTGCTCCCGCGCGCAGAGTTCAAAGTTGGCGATGTAGAGACCAAGGAATCAAGTTCGCAGCCGTCCCCTCCTTTTATAACTTCCACATTACAGCAGACCGCCGCGAATCAGTTGGGCTTCACCGCAAAAAGAACAATGCGGGTAGCCCAGCAACTGTACGAAGGCATTGATTTGGGCTCAATGGGTCATCTGGGCCTTATTACCTATATGAGAACGGACAGCACCCACCTCTCGCCCGAGGCTATTGGTGAAGCTCGTAACTATATCGGTATGCACATCGGTTCCAAATACTTGCCGCCGAAAGCCAGGATTTACGCTTCCAAGAAAACCGCTCAACAAGCACACGAAGCCGTCCACCCCACCGATGTTGACTTCACGCCGGCGGATATAAAGCAGTTTCTTACTGACGAGCAATTCAAACTCTACAACCTGGTCTGGCGGCGCTTCATAGCCTGCCAGATGACACCGGCCAGGTGGAATGTGACGAATCTGAGTATCGTAACTGAGACTTCCATCGGCCTCTGTTTGTATAAAGCGACCGGCCGGGCCCTGGTTTTTGATGGCTTTACTAAAATCTGGCAAACCACGTCGAACCAGCAGCAATTGCCTGCACTGAGGACCGGTCAGAGAGTTTCGGCAGTCGATATTAGATGCGACCAGCGTTTTACCAAGCCGCCGGCCCGATATACGGAAGGCTCACTGGTGAGGGCGCTCGAAAAAGAGGGTATCGGCCGACCGAGCACCTATGCTGCAATCATCAGCACCATCCAGGAGCGGCGTTACGTCGAACAGACAGAAAAAAAGTTCTTTGCCACCGACCTTGGCGAGATAGTTACCGACAAGCTCAGCGAGTTCTTTCCGAAAATAATGGACATCTCTTTCACCCGCCATATGGAAGAGCAGCTTGACAAAATCGAGGAACAACATCTCGACTGGCTCGGCGTTTTGAAAGAGTTTTACGGCCCATTCAAGCAAAGCCTCGATACGGCGACGGCGCAGATGAAACACGCCAAAGCCGAGGTTACTCCCAGCGAATATACGTGCCCGAAGTGCGGCCAGCAGGTCGTTTATAGGTTCGGCAAAAACGGAAAGTTCCTGAGTTGTTCAGCCTATCCGGACTGTAAATTCAGAGCCCCCTGCGACAAGGAAGGCAAAATGATGGAAGAAAAGGTAAGCGAACATAAATGTCACGTTTGCGGCAAACCGATGGTGCACAAAAACGGGCGGTTCGGGCCGTTCCTCGGATGCAGCGGCTATCCGGATTGCAAGACTATCCTCAGTATAGACAAAGACGGCAACATCCTGCCGCCGAAGCCGCCGCCTGAGCCGACCGGCTTAAAATGTTATAAGTGCAAAGACGGCCAGCTTGTTATCAGGCAGGGCAAAAAAGGACCTTTCTTAGGCTGTGGCAGGTTCCCCAAATGCAGGACCATCATAGATTACAAACAATTGGACCATCTAAAAAAATTGCAGTCGGAAGGTAAATGGCCGCCTGAAACGTGGGAAGAAGCCGACAAAATCTTAGGTAGAAAATCCAGACTACGGCGGGGCCTCCGCCGCGACGAGAAGGCCAAAAAAAGAGTCGCTAAGACTAAATAAATTTCAATTCTCAAAGCCTCAAAATTCACAACTGTGGAGGACCTTCGCGCGAACCTTTATTTGTTGACGGGAATTCCCTTTTTCGTGTCTCGTGGATGTTGCTGGGGGGAAATTGGGTGAAAGTAACCACAAATCGGGGGAAATTTGCAAAAATGCGCGCTTTTTGAGCAAAAATTGGTAAAAATTCAGCACTTTTTGAAATTAACATTTTGTTAATTTAGGGAGCATAGGGGGTTTCGCTGCCCCCGGCGCGCAAATGCGCGGGAAATCCGGGGGGGGCCGTTCTCTCATTTTTTCAGATTTTTCAAAAAATATCTTGACGGGGCAGGTTATATCGGCGATAATTACAACAGTTTTGTTGGCAACAGAAGCGTTGCCAACGTGGTTGTTGGAATAAGTAATCGATAGAAGGAGTTATAAAATGAAAGACAGGCTGAAACAAGCAGTGGGCAAGGTCGTCACGGGAGAGTGGTTTTGGGACAGGGAGACAGACCTTGAATTACTCACAAACAAGATTGATGAGGGGGCAAACATACTTTTGGTTGCGCAGAGAAGGATAGGAAAGACGAGCGTGTTGGCGGAGTTGCATGAGCGATTGTGGGAGCGTTATACGTGTTTATTTGTGGACCTACAAGCAGCGCGAAGCAGTCCGCAGGCTATAGCTGATTTGAGTTTGGCAATCCACGAGCACAAGTCACTTTGGGATAAGACGAAGGAACTGTTTGCGAATATTTTGGAGAAAGTCACCGACTCGGTTGAAAAAGTTGGAGTCGGAGACCTCGGAGTCACCTTAAGAGCAGGGCTTACAGGCGGCAACTGGATGGATAAGGGTAATGAGATTTTTAAGATTTTGGCGGGGGCAGAAAAGCCGGTGGTTCTGATGTTCGATGAGGTTGCCATTATGGTGAACTACATGTTGAAGGATGAGAATTACAAAATCACGCCGGAGCGCAGAGCACGGGCGGATGAGTTTTTATCGTGGCTGCGAAAGAATACTATCGAGCATCAAGGAAAAGTGCGGACTATTATTTCAGGTAGTATTGGGTTGGAGCCGATTCTTCGACAAGCAAAGCTGAGCGCGACGATAAATAATTTCCTTCCCCTTGAGCTGAAGCCGTGGGACGAGGAAACGGCGAAGGGCTGTATAAAGGCCTTGGCGAATGAATATGGCGTGACATTACAAGATGGTGTGCCGGAGGAGATGGTTAACAGATTAGGAGGTTGCAT
Source organism: uncultured Pirellulales bacterium (assembly GCA_964582985.1). Classification (GTDB taxonomy): domain Bacteria; phylum Planctomycetota; class Phycisphaerae; order Sedimentisphaerales; family Anaerobacaceae; genus CAZQYB01. Next base: position 30,014 of record CAZOUM010000033.1, read on the forward strand.
TCCTCATCACGTTCAGATGTTCTTCTCTCATATCCATGATCGTGGCAAAAGGAAGGGCAAGATGGAATGTTCGGTGGAGGAAGTTGGTGAGGTGTATGAGAAAGATATGCTCGGTGTTCGCGGGCATGCGGAACTGACACACTACGAGGAACGTCTGGAGATGGTCCTGGGGAAAGAGCTGTTTACGATGGCCATTGATATGCTGACGGAGGCAGCAGTGACGGGTTGCCTGACGAAGGAAGCGATCGCGGCTTTTTCAAAGGAATATTCTGTTGGTGGTCACGACGTTGTCGAGGGGCAAAAGGAAATCTTGTGGGTCTTGGAGCATGATGGTTATCTCAAACAAAGTGAGGATGGGTATGTATTTGTTTCCAAACTTTTGCAGGACTGGTGGAAGAACCGGCACGGAGCTTTCTTTACTCCGGTATTGGAGAGAGGAGCGTGAGTCATGGCTAATCGGATAAAGAAATACAATCCGGCGTTTCTTTCGCCGGAGGAACTTATACGTAGCTTTGTGGTTCGACATACCGAACTTGAATTGATTGTACAGGTGATACGAGAGAACACAGGCGATTCAAATCAGCATGTTTTGGTGATAGGGCCACGGGGGATAGGCAAGACGATGTTAGTGCTGCGGGTGGTGGAGCAGATTCGAGCAGAGGAAGATTTGCAGGGGTGCTGGTACCCGCTGGTTTTTGGGGAGGAGAGCTACCAGGTGAGCACGCCGGGTGAGTTTTGGTTAGAGGCGCTGTTTCATCTTGCTCACAAAACGGGGGAGGAGCGGTGGAGGCAGACATACAAAGAGTTGAGGGACGAGCGGGATGAGGAGCGATTGCGGGAACGAGCGCTGGCGCAGCTTATGGACTTTGCGGATGGTGAGGGCAAGCGTGTTCTGCTGGTGGTGGAGAACTTCAATATGCTTCTTGGTGAGCAGATAAGCGATAGTGACGCGTGGAAGCTGAGGCATACTCTTCTTCACGAGCCGAGGGTTATGCTATTGGCGACAGCGACGAGTAGATTCGAAGAGATAGACAACGCCGAGAAGGCGATGTTTGAGCTGTTCAAGCTATATGAGCTTGGAGCTCTTGATGATGAGGAGTGTGGAAAGCTTTGGGCTTCGATCAGCAGGAAGAAGGCAAGCGATGAGCGTGTTCGGCCGCTGCAGATTCTGACGGGTGGCAATCCTCGGTTACTCGCTATCATTTCGACGTTCGCAGCGAGGATGTCTTTGAAGGAGCTGATGGATGACCTGATGCAATTAGTGGATGACAACACAGAGTATTTCAAGAGTCACTTGGATAGTCTTCCTGCAATAGAGCGGAAAGTTTACTTAGCTTTGGCGGAGTTGTGGGACCCGGCGACGGCGCGTAAAGTCGCCGATTTTGCGCGACTGAACGTGAACAAGGCAAGTTCGTTTTTGCGTCGGCTGATGGAGCGGGGGATGGTAGTAGAAGCAAACGGTGAGCGGCGGACTAAGCTGTACCAGGTTTCCGAGCGGATGTATAACATTTACTACTTGATGCGGCGGCGTGGGGCACCATCGAGACGCGTAAGAGGACTTGTGAGGTTTATGGTTCCTTTCTATGGAGCGAAAGAATTGGTGAGTTTGACGCAGCGGATTGCAGAGGAAGCGTGTGGGTTAGAACCTGAATTGCGTCAAGAACATTTCTGGGCTTACGAGGAAATTATGGGGAGCATATCAACTAAGTCAATGCGAGGAAGGCTAATTAGAGCAGCCCCACATGATTTCTTTGAATTGCCGGATATTCCGGTTTCCATAAAGCAGTTTGTTGAACTTGGGAAACCGAAGGATCTGAGAGCGGCCGAGGCTGATGAGGACTTGCTGAAATTGTTTAAACAAGGGGATGATTTGGCAAAGGTGGGTGAACTGAAGGAGGCTGAGCGCATCTACCGGAATGCTGTTGAGATTGCGCCACAAAGCGCGAAAGCGTGGGCGGAACTTGGCGACTTTCTTCACGAGCATCTTAATCAGTACGGAGAAGCCGAGGAAGCGTTCCGCAAGGCCATTGAGCTGGATCAAAAATACGCTGGGGGCTGGGCACGTCTTGGTTTCCTTCTGCACGCAAATCTTGAACGCTATGAGGAGGCGGAGAAGGCATACCGCAAGGCCGTCGAGCTCGATGAAAAATATGCTTTCCCCTGGGCATGTCTTGGTGCGCTGCTCCATGAGAAACTTGAAGGCTACGAGGAGGCTGAGAAGGCCTACCGCAAGGCAATCGAACTGCGACCTGAGGTTGCTATGGGGCATGTTAGACTTGGTTTGCTTCTGCACGAGAAACTTGAACGTTATGAGGAGGCCGAGGGGGCTTACCGAAAGGCTCTTGAGATAGACGAGAAGTATGCTTTGGCGTGGGCGCAGCTTGGACAGCTTTTGCATGAGAAACTTGAACGCTACGATGAGGCCGAGAAGGCGTACCGAAAGGCTCTTGAGATAGAGGACAAATATGCGTGGGCCTGGGGGCAGCTTGGTCAGCTTCTACATGAGAAACTTGAGCGTTACGATGAGGCCGAGAAGGCGTACCGAAAGGCTCTTGAGATAGAGGACAAATCTGCGTGGGCTTGGGCGCACCTTGGTCTTCTTCTGCATGAGAAGCTTGAACGTTATGAGGAGGCCGAGGGGGCGTATCGCAAGGCACTCGAGTTGGAACCTGACGTGCCTTTCGGGTGGGGGAAACTTGCGGAGCTATTACACTATAAGCTGGGTCGTTACGAAGAAGCTGCGACGGCATACAGCAAGGCACTTGAGCTTCAACCAGATGCCGCTTTCGGATGGTTTGAACTTGGGCAGCTTCTTCATGAGAAGCTGGAACGGTATGAGGAGGCCGAAAAGGCTTATCGGAAGGCGATTGAGTTACAGCCTGATATGGCGTCGGGATGGGTCAAGTTAGGCAGTCTTCTGCACCGAGAGCTTGAACGTTACGAAGAGGCTGAGAAGGCGTACCGGAGGGCCCTAGCATTACAACCGAAGGTTGCTGAGGGTTGGCTCGCGCTTGGTCTGCTACTTGGAGAGTCCCTTAACCGGGACCAAGAAGCAGAAGAAGCCTATCGCAAGGCGGCAGAGTTGGAACCGGAAAACGCATTGGCATGGGTGCTAATTGGGCGGCACTTGCAGGTCAAGCTCGGGCAACACGAAGAAGCAGAGAAGATGTATCGCAGGGCGATAGAAGTAGTTCGTGGCAACCCTCCGGAGGTTTTGAGGGTTGTGATAGAAGTATTGATCGAGAATGTTGGTTGGTTCAAAGAGGTGCTGGAACTGTCGCAAAGCTACGTGCAACAGACTGATCTGGTTCGAGAGGACGTGAATGGCGTGATCGAACTTTTTGTCGAGTTAGCAGCGGGGGGATATGGTAAGGAGGCGTTGGAGGTTCTTCGCGGTTGTGCGAGTGCTGAGATATTGGAGCCTTTAGTGGTGGGGCTGCGGATGTATGTGGGTGAGGATGTGAAGGCGGCGGCGGAGATTAAAGAGGTGGGCAAGGACGTTGTAAAAAGGATAGAGCAGCGGAAAAAGGAAATGCGGAAAAAGAAAAAAGCAGTGAGCAAGAAGAAAAGTCAAAGGAAATAAGAGCGGATTAAAGCAGTAGAAGATTGGCGGGCAGAGCCCCCAATGGGGTCTCGGGACGGGACGGGCCGGCACGGCCGGCAAAAAAACTGTTTTTTTGGCCGGTTTTTCTTGACTTTTGTTTGAAAATCTGTTAAAGTTCTTGCTTGTTTGCGAGTCCGCAAACGCAAACCGCCTAAAGCCCAAAAATCAATCAAATGCGCAGGGGGGTAAGAGCAAAAACCAAATCTTTTGAAATTTTTTTTACTCCTTTTCTCACATCGAGTTACGAGAATCGGGTATCGAGAAT